>CAIYAN010000236.1 GCA_903924185.1 uncultured Opitutia bacterium
AC
Source organism: uncultured Opitutia bacterium (assembly GCA_903924185.1). Taxonomy (GTDB): domain Bacteria; phylum Verrucomicrobiota; class Verrucomicrobiia; order Opitutales; family UBA953; genus UBA953. The sequence continues at coordinate 3 of CAIYAN010000236.1, forward strand.
GTCAAACGCGGTCGCGAGCTCTTCCGCGCTTCCTGCGCGGCCTGCCACCAGCTCTTCGGCACCGGCGGTGAGATCGGACCACACCTGACTGGCGGCTACACCGACCTCGAATACCTGCTGCAGAACATTATCGACCCCAACTCGGTCGTCGGGTTGGACTACCAACTCGTCTACATCACGCTCAAGGACGGCTCCCTCCAGGCTGGCATCATCAGCGCGGAAAACGAATCCACCCTTACCCTCAAGGCTCCTGGTGCTCCCGCGCCCGTAGTCATCGCCAAGGACCAGATCAAGACCCGCGTCGTCAGCCCGAACTCGCTCATGCCCGAAGGCCTGCTCAACGGCATGGAAGAACCGGATGTCCGCAGCCTCTTCCTCTACCTCCGCCAGACCAGCGAACCTAAGTAATCGCACCCGATGAAAAATATCGCCCTCCTCCTCCTCAGCCTGCTGGCCCTGCAGTTGCCCCTCCAGGCTGCCGAAAAGAAGTTTGTCGTCATGATCGCCGGTAAACCGAGCCACGGTCCCGGTGCGCATGAGCACAACGCCGGCGTCCTACTCCTGGCAAAGTGCTTGCGCGAAGGCGCCAGCGACCTGGTCGAGGTGAAGACGCACCTGAATGGCGAATGGCCAGCCGATGACGTCATCGCCCGTGCTGACACCATTCTGATCTACGCCGACGGCTACTCGTTCCACCCCGCCGTCCAGAAAGAACGCCTCACCCAGCTCGCCAAAGAGATGAAGCGCGGCTGCGGTTTCGTCACCCTCCACTGGGCGACCGAAGTCCTGAAAGACAAAGGCGGCGCGGAATTCCTCGAATGGATGGGCGGCTACTGTGAGCCGTTCTGGTCCGTCAACCCGCACTGGCAGGCCGACTTCACCCAGCTACCCGTCCATCCGATTGCCAACGGCGTCAGCCCCTTCACCACGCACGACGAATGGTATTTCCACATGCGCTTCAAGGACGGCATGAAATCCATCGCCCCGATCCTGAGCGCGATTCCTCCGGTCAGCCTAAAGCTTCCCGACGGCATGCGCTCCGGTAATGCCCACGTGCGCAAAGAAGTGGCGGATCGCCTCCCCCAGCACGTTTCCTGGGCGACCGAACGGGCCGACGGTGGCCGCGGCTTCGGCTTCACTGGCGGACACAACCACAAGAACTGGGGTAATGACGACCAGCGTAAAGTGGTCTTAAACGCCATTCTCTGGACCGCCAAGGCCCCCGTTCCCGCCATCGGCGTCCAATCCAAAGTCACCCCCGAAGAACTGCTCGCCAACCTTGACCCCAAGGGTAAGAAATGAACGCATCCCCATGCGTCTCATCGCCCTCCTGCTAGCGACCACTCTTTTCGCCGCCGACGCGCCGAAGGCCAAAGCCCCCGCCGCCCCGAAGCCGCCGGAACCGCCCGTCTACCTGACGGAAACGGAAGCCGCCGCCGTCAACACGGACTACAAGCTGCAGGGTGAATACGCCAATGCCAAGATGGGCGCGAACGTCATCGCCCTCGGCAAAGACGAGTTCCGCCTCGTGCTCTTCAAGGGCGGCCTGCCGGGCGCAGGTTGGGACGGCACCCCGAAGATTGAAGTCGAAGGCAAGCGCGACGGCGAAGGCGCCCTCTTCAAGGATAACATCGATTCCGCCACCCTCGCCGACGGCGGGCTGACGATCAAGAGCATGGGCATCACGCTCAAGCGCACCATCCGCCACAGCCCGACCGAAGGCCTCGCCGCCCCCAAGGGTGCGACCATCCTCTTCGATGGACAGAACGCCGACGCTTTCGTCGACGGCAAGATCGACCCGCGCGGTTTCCTCGAAGCCAACACGAAGACCAAGCAGGCCTTCACTGATTTCAAACTACACCTCGAATTCTTCCTGCCCTTCAAGCCGCTCGGCCGCGGCCAGGGTCGGGCCAACAGCGGCCTTTACCTTCAGCATCGCTACGAAGTCCAGGTCCTCGACAGCTTCGGTCTCAAGGGCCTCGATAACGAGTGCGGTGGCATCTATAAGAACGCCGCGCCCAAGGTGAACATGTGCTTCCCGCCCCTGCAGTGGCAGACCTACGACGTCGACTTCACCGCCGCCAAGTTCGATAAGGACGGCAAGAAGACCGCCAACGCCGTCGTCACGGTCCGCCACAACGGCGTCACCGTCCATGACGGCCTCGAACTCAAGGGCGCGACCCCCGGTGGCGGCTTCAAGACCGAAGTCCCCGCTCCCGGCCCCTTCTACCTGCAAGGCCACGGCAACCCCGTCGTCTACCGCAACGTCTGGGTAGTGGCTAAGTAATCCTTAGGGGTAGGGATAGGGGTAGGGGTCGGGGTAGGTAAACTCAGCTAGCAGCCAACTGCTGGCTCTTTCTTTTTCCGCTCAAACATTATCTGATACCGCACGGTATCCCAAGCGACTTGCCTACCCCTATCCCCACCCCTACCCCTATCCCACTTCCCCATGCGCCTCCTCACGCTCCTCCTCGCGACTTCCCTCTTCGCGGCCGAACATAAGATCAAGCCGGGCGACGACCCGCAGGCCGTGATGGATGCGGCCGCGCCGGGCGACAAGCTCACCTTCCTGCCTGGCCTGCACCAGCACGGCCTCAAGAAGCACCGCTCGATTCTGTACGTCGACAAGTCCGTCGAGATCGAACTCATGGCCGGCGCCACGCTCAAGCTCGCCGACAATGTCTGCCACAAGGAAAGCGTCGGTGAGATCACGACCGACCAGGATTCGGGCAAGAAGATCGATGACCTCGAGATCGGCGGCGCCTACGACATGAAAAAGAATAAAGTCGTGGGCTCAGAACTCTTCGGCAGCACGGTCTACACGGTTATCGTCACCGGCGGTAAGAACGGCGGCCCTGACACCATCGCCTGGGGCGATGGCAAACTCTTCGAGACGCCCCACAAGGGCATCCCGATCACGGGCGACTGGCAGGAACTCAGCTACGGCGTTAAGATCCGCTTTGCAAACAAGACCGGCCACGGCGCTCGCAGCGTGTGGTTCGTATCCTACGACGCCCCCGAGGCCTACGGCATCCGTATCGGGCACGGACTGCAGAAGGACACCATCTCCGGCGTCCGCATCACCGGCAAGGGCACCATCGACCTCAACGCCACCCACAACGACCAGCCCAGCGGCCTGGTGAAGAATATCAACGCGTGCGTGCTCATCCATGGCCGCGTCCGTAATGTGCTCGTCGAGGGCATCACCATGACCGACACCATGCGCGCGGTGATGATGTATGGCGAACACACGGGCAAGTTCCTCCC
>CAIYAN010000237.1 GCA_903924185.1 uncultured Opitutia bacterium
AGAGCGGCAGCAGCGGTGCGCTTACCGTTACGCGTCTGGAGCATGTAGAGCTTACCTTCCTGGACGGTGAACTCGATGTCCTGCACATCCTTGAAGTGCTTTTCGAGGGTCTGGCGGACCTTCATGAGCTGGGCGTAGCTCTGGGGCATCACATCCTTCAGCTTGCTGACCGGCTCAGGGGTGCGGACGCCGGCGACGACGTCTTCGCCCTGGGCGTTGATGAGAAACTCGCCGTAGAATTCGTCCACGCCGTTGGCGGGGTTACGGGTGAAGGCGACGCCAGAGCCGGACTTTTCGCCGGTGTTGCCGAACACCATGGCCTGGACGTTGACGGCGGTACCCCACTCGGCGGGAATGTTATATTTGCGGCGATAGACGATCGCGCGGTCGTTCATCCAGGAAGAGAAGACGGCACCGGCGGCGCCGTTCAACTGCTCCCACGGGCTATTCGGGAAGACCTTGCCGGTGCGAGCCTTGACGAGGGCCTTGAAGCGCTTGACGAGCTCCTGCTGGTCACCGGCGGTGAGGGCGGAGTCTTCGACGTCGCCGTCGTATTTCTCGTGCTTAAATTCTTCGATGATGGTCTCGAACGGCTCGTGGTCTTCGCCTTCGCGCTTCTGCACGCCGAGGACGACGTCGCCATACATCTGGATGAAGCGGCGGTAGCAATCCCAGGCGAAGCGCGGGTTGTTGGTGGCTTTCTCAAGGGCGACAACGGACTGGTCGTTGAGGCCGAGGTTGAGGATGGTGTCCATCATACCGGGCATCGAGTCGCGAGCGCCCGAGCGGACGGCGACGAGGAGCGGCATACCGGAGGTGGCGCCGAACTGGGTGCCCATGATTTTTTCCATGTTCTTCACACCCGCTTCCATCTGAGCCTGCAGCGAAACCGGGTAGGTGCGCTTGTTAGCATAGAAGTAGGTGCAGACTTCGGTCGTGACTGTGAAGCCGGGAGGCACCGGGAGACCGATGCGGGTCATTTCGGCGAGGTTAGCGCCTTTGCCGCCGAGGAGGGCCTTCATCGAGCCGTTGCCGTCAGCTTTGCCGTCGCCCCAGGTGTAGACGACCTTGGTAGACTTAGTGGTTTTGGAGTGGGATTGGGTTTTCTTAGCCATGGTAGAGGAGTAGGTGGGAGAGGATGGAGACAGCCAGACGACGGGTCAGCGGCTATCGACGAAGGGCAAAAGAAGGCCAAACGCCCCAGCGCTGTCAATGGATTAGGGGGCGAAACAACAGACCCACCCCGCGTGGTTTCACCGTTGGTCAGTCCATCCAGCCCAAGAGCTTTAGGGCTTACAGCTATGCAACAAGGCCAACACCGTTAAGACTGCGGCTATCAGAAAAAGGGCTAAAATCCCGATTTTCCAGCCGCTTGACTTACCCCCGCTGCTTTCTCCGCGTTCTTTTTTACGAAAAGCACTCCGGCCGGCAGAAGTGACATGCTGGACGGTAACGTCTGGGTAGGCCCGTCCCGTGACTTCCTTCACCGTCCCCTTGATGAGCCCCAGATCGATGAGTTCGGCAAAGGCTAGGGCTTTCCGCTCCGCCGGGAGGCGGTCGAAGGCGTTACATTCGCGGCCGACAATTAAACGCTCCAAGCCCAGTTTGGCATCGGAGGATATGTGGCGCCGGGTGGACTGTGGTTCTTCTTTGCTCAAGCGGACAATTGCTGAACTGTTGTCATCATCTTTACGACTGCTAAGGTGCAAATCTTTTCGGGAATGTAACGGAAATATTATCAGATTAAATCTAAGCCAAAGCCCACGCAACTATGCCCGCAACCCTGACTGACCTCCCCGTCGCGCTGTCCATCGCCGGCTCCGATAGCGGCGCGGGTGCAGGCATCCAAGCCGACCTTTTGACCTTCGCCGCCAACGGGGTCTATGGCACGACCGCCATCACTTGTCTCACGGCCCAGAATCCGCTCGGCGTCTCCGGCGTCCAGGCGACCAGCCCAGCTTTTGTCCTCGAACAATGCCACCAGGTTACCCGTCATTATCGTCCTAAAGCCTTAAAAACAGGGATGTTGCTGAATGTCGAGATTGTCGAAGCCGTCGCGGGTTTCATCGCGGAAGCGAAGATTCCCGCCGTCATCGATCCAGTCATGGTGGCTTCGAGCGGCGCGACGTTGCTCTCCGCCGAAGCCGTCGCCGCGGTTGCTCTTAAACTCTTGCCGCTCGCGGCGGTCGTCACGCCGAACCTCGATGAGGCGACCATCCTGCTCGGACGAAAAGCGCTGGGCGGGTCCCAGGGCCCAGCGGAAGCGCTCGAACTTGCCCGCCGCTATGGTGTACCCTTCCTCGTTAAAGGAGGTCATGCCGACGGGGACGCACTCGTAGACGCCTTGGCTTGGCCCGACGGTCGCACGCTCACGCTCACGGCCCAGCGCATTCCCGGCATCGATACCCACGGCAGCGGGTGCACGCTTTCAGCCGCCATCACGGCACACCTAGCCCGCGGAGAGTCTTTAGAACAAGCCGTTCGCCTGGCCCACGCTTACTTGCAGAATGGAATACGAAACTCCATGCAAGTCGTTGGTATTAATCATATTAGGCATTAATATACCGTTTTAGGGGCTGGCCTACAAAGCC
>CAIYAN010000238.1 GCA_903924185.1 uncultured Opitutia bacterium
ATGGTGGCTTCGGCGTGTTCGAGTCGCGGGAGGTGTTTCTTTAACTCATCGACGAACGAAGGACGATCGGCGCTAGACTTAGCAAACGGCTGGGTGGTGCGGTCGCCATAGGCAAAGGCCCAATTCATGCAGCGCCAGGTATCGAACCACAGGCGGTTCTTTTCGACGATAGCCATACGCAACGTGGGAGCGGCTGGGGCGGGGCACCCGAGTGCTTGGCCGATGGCTTCGCCGACGACTTGGGAGCCCTCTGCGGTGAAATGCATGCCGTCGCGGGTGAGTGGCTGGGGGGCGTCTTTAAGCGCGGTGAACAAGTCCACGAAGACCAAGCCGCGGGCTTGTGCGAGTGAACGGGCGGCCGCGTTAAATTCTGCGAGCCGGGCGTTAAGCCCCGTGTTATCAGGGATGCGTACGTCAGTGGGCTTCTCGAACGGGGCGGGTCCAATCACCACGAGCCGGGGGGTTACGGCGGCAAAGTCTTGGAGTAGTGTCGCGTAGGCGGCCTTGAAATCCGCGGGCGTGCGCGTGGCGTCGAGTGCTTCGACTTGGCCGAACCACGTGAACACCATCGTGGCGCCAGCGCCGACGAGATTCTCACGCCAAGAGCCCCATTCCATCATACGGTTCTGCCGGAAGACCGTATCACCTTCCCAACTCATGTGGCGGAATTTGGGCGCCAGCTTCTGCCCATGCTGGGTGAGGCGGGCTTCCAGTTCACCTTGCCGTTGCTCGATCACCATGTTTTCGCCGCCCGTAAAGACAATCACCTCAGCGGGGGCGATGGCGAACTGACGATCCGTGAACGCTGCTGGTCGCGCCTGCGCCTGGGGGGTGGGACTTAGGCGTTGCATGGGCGCGGGCAGCACGGCGGCTTCCAGTGGGCTAGGCGGTAACTCCTCGATGGCGAAATCCTTAAAGAAGGCTTGGCCACCGCCAGCGGAAGAAATCTCGAGCGCAAAAGACCCTTGGCGTCGCCGCGGCGCGGGCTCGTGGTAATCGGCTATCAGAACGCCATTAACCCAAGTTCGAAGGTGGGCCCCTTCGGCGCGAACGCGGTACTCATTCCAGTCGCCTGCCTTGACCGTCGCCGCCACTTTTTCTTTGGTCGGGTAGGCGATCATACCGCCCTTGGGCCCTTCTTTGAATAGACCACCATCGTAGCCTTGGCCGATGTCGCATTCCCAGCCAACGATACGCTTACCCGGGGCAACCTCACTCCGGAAGAATAGGCCCGTGCCGACTTTGCCGAGAGACTTAGCTTTGAACGTCAGGTCGAAGTTCTCGAAGGAACGCGTAGTGGCCAACCAAGAGTCAACGGGCTGAGCCGGACCGCCGCCCACCATGGCGCCGTCTTGGACCTTCCAGAAGAGGGTGGCTTCACCGCCCCAGCCCGCCAAGGACTTGCCGTCCAAGAGGTCAGCGGGTGCGGCGGCTAGGCCGATGACGGATAGGGTAAGCAGGAAAAAGCGCAACAACGTGGCCATGGGGTAGGGTGTTTGTAGGCTAATCCCGACAGGTGGAAACAAGAACCTGCGGCTGGTCTGGGGGGTGCGACCCATACCCCCTGATTAGCACGGAGGCGGGGCCTAGCCTGTCTCGCCAGTATTGGATCTCGACCTCAACAAACAAGCAGGCCGCCCGAATGGGCGGCCTGCGTTTAACGACTCCGTGGAGGCTTAGAAGCGGAACGAGTAACCAGCCTTGATTTGATGGGCGGACTTGATGTCGGCGCCGGAGTGGTAGTCGTAGCTGAGGGTAGCGGAGCGGCCTTCGCCGAGAGCCAGGTTGAAACCGAGGCCCGTGCGCAGCAGGTCTTGGCCGGCACCGGAGGTCTGGACCGTGAAGGACGTCGGTACCGCTGCATCCGCGAAGCCCGCGTTCAAGGTACCGCCATCCGTGCTCAGGGCGTGTTCGTAGGCGATGTTCAGCGAAACCGTCAGGCTGTCGCCGAGCTTGATACCATAACCCATGCCGATTTCAGCGGTCACGTCGGACTGCTTGGCGGCAGCGATGCTGAGGTTAGCACCCGTACCCGACTCGAGGAAGGCATCGGAAGCGGCGATGTTTCGGCTGATCCCGACATAGGGCGTGAAGACCCCGAGCTTCGTGAAACTCAGGCGGGCGTTCAGGCTGGTTGCGTTGATCTTCTGGTTGGCGAAGGACTGGCCGGAGCGCATGCCGCTGGCCTTGAGCTCGCCGTTCACCACGCCGAAGTCCAGACGACCGAACTCGATGTCGGTTCCGAAACCGAGACCGAACGAGCGGCCCGAAGCTTCGGAGGCGAAGCCGCTGGCGTTGGACTTGCCGGAGTTATCGGAGAGCAACACGGAGAAGACGGAGCTTGCGCCGGCCTGGTGGCTGAGGACCGCGTAGCGGGCGTTCACGTCGAAGCTGCCATTGAGTGTGGTCAAGGAAGCGGTCGAGGTGGACTGCTGTTGGTCGTAGCCGAGCTGGACATTCCAACCCTCGTTCGCTGCGTTCGCGCCAACTAAGGCGCGGGCCAGAGAGACCGAGTTGCGGGAGGCCATCAGCATGGTCGTGCCATACGGCTCAGGGGAGAGCGCGTCGAGGGCGGTGTCGACGTTAGCGGCGCCGAGGAAGGCGACCGTGGCGGCACCCATCTCGCCAGTGGCGATGAAGGCCTTGCTGGTGGCCAGCGCGGCGGTTCCGTTTTTGATCACCTGCGCGTTGGTGAGGCCGTCCGCGTAGAGTGCGGTGGCGATCGCCTTGCGATTGGACTCGGTCGTCAGGTCGGCAAACGTCTGGGTTTCGGTCAGGCCCGAACCGTGGATGCGGCCCGTGGCGTTATTGAAGAACACCTGCGTGGCCTGCGTGCCGCGGTCGAGGTTCGTGAACGAACCCGAGTAGGCGGCCGCGGTGACGGCGAGGACGGACTCGGTGCGGGCGAGGTCGAAGGTGCCGCCGGTCTTGGTGACCTTGATGGTGCTGCCAGTCTGGAAGGTTGCGGTGCCGGAGACGATTACCTGGTCATGCTGCGTGTTTGCGGTGAGGCCCCAGACTTCGATATCGAGCGTACCCGCTTCGAGGTAGTTGCCGGTGACGTTGACCGTACCGGGGGAGTTGCCTGGGGCGAGCGTGCCGAGGTTGGTTAGGTTGCCGACGATGTTCGCGTTACCGCCGAAGCTGCCGTTCTTCAGGATACGGACAGCGGAGCTGAGCGAACCATTGACGACGAGCTTACCGGCTTCGACGTTGGTGTTACCCGTGAAGGTGTTGACGCCGGTGAGGGTCAACGTGCCCGTACCGTTCTTCCAGAGGCCGCCGGTACCGCCGATGGCGCCGGAGACCGAGGTGTTCGCGGTGGTGTTGAAGACGCCGCCTGTGCCCGTGAGGGCAATGTTGTGGGCGATGGCCGTGCCGCTAGCGAGAATCGTACCGCCGTTATCGAGCGTCAGGAGATTGCCGTTGAGGCCGCTATTGGTGCCGGCTTTGTAGTTGAGGGCGATGAACTGGCCGCCTTCAACGAGGGTGGCAGCGCTCGCGCCCGTGGCGGTCGCGTGGTTCTGGGTGGCGACGAGGAACCACTTGCTACCATTGATGCCATCGTTGACGATCGAGGTGATATCGATGATGCCGGAGTGTTCTTCGTCGAGGGTCTGGTACTGGGTTGCACCCGTGGTGAAACGGCTGCGATCCGATTCGAAGATCTGCACGGCGCTGGCTTCAATGGCCGACTGGGAACCAGCGAGGGGGTTCACGACCCAGTGCTTGGCGACGTAGGCGTTATTACCTGGGTCTTCCTGGATGTAGAGCAGGCCGTCATCACCCACCGTCAAGTTATCGAAGGTCTGGGCCTTGGCTCCGTCCTTGCCAGTCAGGTTGGCGGAGTTGACAAGGACCTTGATGTTACCGCCCGTGGTCAGAATGCCGTTGGTAGCATCGCTGTTGAAGTCGAGCTGGTAGATCTTAGAGGATACAGAGATACTGTTTACCGTCGCACCCGTGGTGGCGAAGATCAGGGAGTCATGGTCGAGCCAGTGGGCGTCTTCGGGGCGGGCAAACTGCGTCGTACCAGCGGTGGTGGCAGCGGCCTGGAATTCGGCACCAGTCTTGGCGGCGATGGTGCTGTTGGTGAAGACTGGGGCCAAGAGGAAGGTGCCGTTGATGCCGGTGGCATTTTCAACCGTGACGGCTCCCGTGTAGCTGGTGGCGGAATTCACCTTGATGCCATAGACTTGGCCGTTGGTCAGGCCAGCCTTCTGGACTGCATTACCGGAGTTGGTCTTCGTGCCGAGGTAGAGGAAGACTTCGCCTGGGGTGGAGTCATCGGTCAGGGCGACCGCGGTCTGGAGCAGGTTGGCAGCACCAGGGCTGACGCCGTAGCTGGAGCGGGCGAGGGCGTTTTCCCAAGAGTTCTTACCGAGATGGGGGAGTTCGTACATCTTGCCAGCTTCGGTGCCAGTCACGATCCAAGCGAAGGCCTTGCCTTCGACGCCGGTTTCTTCGCCGTTCAGGAAGACGCGGCCGTCATAACCATAGCTGGTGCTGGAGTCCCAGAGGGCGGCGGCACTCGGGAGGTCGGCCGAGCAGAGGCGGGCGACCGCATACGGAGTAGAAGGTTGGGCCCAGGTGAGAGAAGTGGTGTTCCACATCAGCTGGTTGGCGGGGGAGGTCACTAAGTCGCCGCCTGAGATAACCTGCCAGGTGGAGGTGTTGATCACCCACTTCGAGACGAAGGCACCGATGGCGCCGCTGCCGCGGACGGTGCCGGAGGTGTTACCGAGCTCATGATTGGCGAGAACGGTCATCGTGCCGTTGCC
>CAIYAN010000239.1 GCA_903924185.1 uncultured Opitutia bacterium
ACCGAGACTGCCTCGCTGCTCACGCAACTGATCACCGGCCAGACGCGCGCCGCTTCGACCGCTAATGGCGGCCGGGCCACCACCGGTACGAACCGTGTGACCACGCCCGTCGCTCCGGTCGCCGCCACGGGCGCCGCCGCCGCAGGCTCGCAGCAGAATGGCGCCGACGAGTTCAGTACGATGGTCACAGTCATCGCCGACGTCCGCTCCAACTCCATCGTCGTCTCCGGTACTAAGGATGACCTTCGCCTTCTGCATGACTTGATCGATAAGGTCGACGTGGTCCTCCCGCAGGTCCGCGTCGAGGTCGTCATCGCCGAGGTCACCCTCACGAGTAACGATAGCAGCGGCATCACCGCGCTCGGGATGACCGTCACCAACGGCAAGTTGACGGGCGTTAACGGCACGCTCTTCGGCGGCGCCGGCGGCGTCACCGGTATTGGTGGTGGCACAGCTGCCCTCGCTCCCAATGGCACGCTCACGGGCATCGTCAACCTCGGCACTTCCACCACGCCGACCAAGAACGACCTGCACGTACTCTCCGTCCCCGCCATCACCACTTCCCATAATAAGGAAGCGACCATCTTCGTTGGCGAATCCCGCCCCGTCATTACCGGCACGCAGTCCACCGCTGGGACCGCCGGCTTGGTGGCGAGCTCGACGGTCTCGCAACGCGATATCGGTATCCAGCTCAAGGTGCTGCCACTCATCGGCAAGGATGGCTCCGTCCAACTCCAGGTGACGCAGCAGGTCGAAGATGTCCTCGGCTCCGTGACCATCGACGGCAATGAACAGCCAGTCATCGGTCGCCGCTCGACCGATTCGTTCGTCAGCGCCATGAGTGGTGAGATCATCGTCCTCGGTGGCCTCCAACGCTCTAACGATACGACAACTAAGAATCGCCTCGGGCCGATCCCGTTCATCGGTGACCTGCTTGGCGGTACCTCGAAGACGAAGACCCGCACGGAGTTGCTCATCTTCCTCCGCCCCTACGTCCTTAATAATTCTGCCGTCGATAACCTCAATGCCATCAGCCGCGTTGATGCCACCCCGATTGCCGAACAGGTCCACAAGCACATCGATAAGGCGGCGGTTCCTGCGTCAGCTAACCCGCTCATCAATGGCCTGCCCGGCGCGACGCTCGAAGTCGGCGGTTCCTCCAAGTAAGCGACCCGATGTTGACCGCCGTTAGGCATGGTTTGCCCGCCGCTTTGGCGGATCGTCTGACGGACGAGGCCCGCGCTTCGTTTGCCGAGGCCCCGCGCGACGCCCGCTTTAAGTTACTCTGCCAAGCGCTCAGTGTGACCGAAGCCGTCCTGCTCGATGAGCTGGCCAAGGCTTCCGGCCTCGAGGTACTCGATGAGCCCGCCGTCGACCCCGAAGGCGTTAAGGTCCTCCCAGCCCGTATCGCCACGGAGTCCCAAGTCATCGCTGTCATTCTGCCCGGCTCTGAAGAGGGCCGTCTCAACCTAATCTCGCCGTTACCGCCCGATGCGGAGACGGTCGATTGGATCGCAACTTTCACCGCCCGTCGTCCGAAGTGGTACCTCGCCCCGCCCGAACGCGTGGCCCAACTGGTGACCGATAATTACGGCGTCGGCGGTGGTAGCCTCGATGACGAAGGCGGCGATTTGCCCGAACTCGAAGCCGCGAACCAAGACGTCGAGGCCGACGCCGACGCCGCGGTGGTGCGCTTCGTAACCGATGTGCTCTCGCAGGCGGTCGCCGAAGGCGCGACGGACGTCCACTTTGAGCCGCAGGAAAACAACCTGCGCATCCGCTACCGCGTCGATGGTATCCTCATCCCCGTCCCCCTGCCCGATAACCTAGCGCGCTTCCAGGACGCCATCATCTCGCGCCTAAAGATTATGGCGCGCCTCAACATCTCCGAGCGCCGCCTGCCGCAAGACGGTCGAATCAACTTCCGCGACGGTAAGAACGTCCTCGATATCCGCGTCTCGACCATCCCGACCATCTACGCCGAGTCGGTGTCGCTCCGCTTGCTCAACCAGCGCAAGGAAGCCTACGATATGAACCGAATCGGGATGGCCCCCGACGAGCAGGCCGTCGTCCGCAAGGTCCTCGACTACCCGCACGGCATTATCTTGGTCACCGGCCCAACGGGTTCCGGTAAGTCGACCACGCTCAACGCGTTCCTGCGTGAAATTAATTCGCCCGAGCTGCGTCTCGTGACGATTGAAGATCCGATCGAATATGAAGTACCCGGCGCCAATCAGGTGCAGACCAAGGCCGAAATCGGCCTGACGTTCGCCGGCGCTCTCCGCAGCACGCTCCGTCAAGATCCGGACGTCATCATGGTCGGGGAAATCCGCGACTTGGAGACGGCCGAAATTTCTATCCGCGCCTCGCTCACGGGTCACCTCGTGTTCTCGACGCTCCACACCAACGACGCCCCGGGCGCCATCACGCGTCTGATCGACATGGGCGTGGAGCCGTTCCTCGTGGGCTCCGCTGTCGAACTGGTCATCGCCCAGCGCCTCGTTCGTCGTCTGTGCACGGATTGCGCCAAGACTTCCCCCGTCAATAAGGCCCGCGTCATCCCCGCCCTCGAAGCCCTCGGTATGAAGGAAGCCGACCTCGCCGGCGTGACCGAACTCCGCGAGCCAGTGGGTTGTCGCCGCTGCCGTAACACCGGCTACCGCGGCCGCGTTGGGGTCTTCGAAATTTTCCACCCGAAGCCGCTCCACGATTTAATCATTAACCGCGTGAGTAACCGCGAGCTGACCGAACGCGCCATCGCCAACGGCATGCGCCCGCTCGCCCGCGCAGGCTGGGAGAAGGTCAAGTCCGGCCACACGACACTCGAAGAGCTCGTGCGCAACCTCAGCTCGAACGAATAAGGTCGGATGCCTTCCTTTACCTACACGGCCAAGGATAGCCAAGGGGCCGCTAGCGACGGTTCCATCGACGCGCCCAGCCGCCGCGAGGCGCTGCGTCGTTTGCAGACCCGTGGGCTTCGCCCCATCAAGGTCGAGGAAGTTGGTGCCGCCCGCCGTGAAACGGAGGGGCCTTCCGCCAAAGGGGGCCCCGAAGAAGCTCCGACCGCCGCCGAGTGCCTCCCTTTCTTGGAAGCGATGGCCGATTTAGTCCGCAGCGGTATGTCCGCGGGTGAATCCCTCCGGCTGTTATCGCTGCGCCTGCAGAAGTCCCGTCTGCGTAACCTCTGCGCGGGTATCTGGGCTAAGCTGAGCGAAGGCCAAAGCCTTTCCGGTGCGCTGAGCGGCTATCCCGCCGTCTTTGATGGCCAGACGATTAACTTAATCGCCGCCGGCGAAGCGACGGGGAATATCCGTGATGTTCTCGAACGGTTGATCACGCACTTCACCGAGCAGGCGGAGTTCCGCCGCAAGTTGATCGCGGCGATGGCCTACCCGCTGTTCATCTGTTTCGTCGCCGTCGGCGTGGTGATTTTCTTCGTGCTCTTCCTGCTGCCTCGTCTGCAGACGTTGCTTAATTCCCTCGGCGGGAAGCTGCCGCTGTCCACTAAGATGCTGATGTGGTTTGCGGAGGTCTTCGTGGTGGTCGGACCAATCATGGTCGTCGCCGTCATCGCCGCGGTCATCGGTATCTTCCAGTGGCGCAAGACGGATGAGGGCAAGATTGCCTCCGACGCGCTCCTCCTGAAAACCCCCCTCGCTGGGGCTTTCGTGATGCGCGTGTCGGTCTTGAGTTTCTGTCACACGCTCGCAGTCCTTCTGGAGAACGGTATCACGACGGCTGAAGCCCTGCGCCTCGCCGAGAAGACCGCTCCCAACCGCGCGATGCGTGCCCAGATGCGCGCGGCGACCGACCGCGTCCTCGAGGGCGAAAGCCTCTCGCGCGCCCTCGCCCGCACGGGTTATTTCCCGCGCTTGCTCCTCGACCGAGTTGCCGTCGCCGAACAGACCGGCAACCTCGCCCCTGGCCTCCGCGACATCGCCCGCTCTTACCGCGCTGAACTCGATCGCTGGCTCGGCACGATTTCGCAGACCATCTCCGCGTCCGTCCTGATTGCGGCCTTCTCCTTCGTCGCCTTCATCGCCTTCGCCATCGTCTCCGCCGTCTTCGAAGTCAGCTCATCCTTTAAGTTCTAAGCGTACCCGTATCGAGGTAGGGGCAGCACCGCGTGCTGCCCTAGTTTGCCTCGCTTGCCTCGGGTAGGGTTGGCACTGCGTGCCAACCTAGCCTCCCTCGGATTGTGCTGCGGCCTCCAGCCGCTTGTGCACGCCGCTATGGGCGTTTCCTCTATTCGTTCGCGAGCTACGCTCGCGGGTAGGGGCAAGGCTCCGCCTTGACCTGCTAACCAAGGAGGGCGCGGCGAAGCCACGCCCCGATGAAGGGGATAGCGGTTGGCGGATAGCGGATAGGGAATGGCTCTGCCTCTAGGTAGGGACCGCACCACGTGCTGCCCTTGTCTTTTGGTAGGGTTGGCACTGCGTGCCAACCTAGCTGCCTCTTGTCTCTTTCGCGGGCTCCGCTCGCGGGTAGGGGCAAGGCTCTGCCTTGACCTGCTAACCAAGGAGGGCGCGGCAAAGCCACGCCCCTACCTCAAGCAATATCCCGACGCTACCCAACCCTCGACTCTCCTCCGACCCTCCTCCGACTCTCCCCCCGACTCTCCTCCGACTCTGCCCCTTACTTTTCCGCTTTTGCACAGGCCTCCGGCCGATTTCCACCTTTGCACCATTGCACCTGCCTCGGCCTTCCTGCCTCGCCTCACTTCACCGGCGCAATCAACTCTAGCGAGCTGAGCGTCACGACCATGGTGACCGTGCCGGAAGTACCCCGGTCGGACTGGAGCGAGAGTGCGTTGATGGCGATGTATGGCGCCCGGGGGCTGATAGTCTGGTAGAAGCGAACCACCGAGGCGAGGTCGGCGCGGCGGCAGCTGAGCTGGAGGGTATGCACCGCAAACTTGCCCGACTTCTGCGTCTTCGGGGCTTCGGTCGTCGGGCTCAGGCCCGCATCCTTGGCGGCGGAGAGGGCTTCTTCAACCAAGCGGGTTGAGTCGTAACCGCGACCGGCATCGAGGCCTTGGATGGCGATATCGGCGGCCGCTTTAATCTCCGCTTGTTTGTTGAGCCAAGCGACCTGCGTCGCCGCATCGTTCTCGAGGGATTGCCAGGCGGCCCAGCCATCGCGGGTGCGTCCCCAGGCTGAGGTGATCCAAAGGAAGGCCGCGACGGCGAGGGCTGCGAGCGCCATGTAGCGTTCGCGGGCTTGGAGTCCGAAGAAAAGGTGTTTCATAAAAAAGGATTATTTGGCGGCGGCGGGGGTCGTGACCGGAGCAACAGGCGTCGTCTGGCCAATCGTGGCGGGCGCCGGTCCGGCTGGGGTCGTCGGCACGGGCGGCTTTGCAGCCTCCGCCGCTTTCGCGGCTTCCTCGGCCTTGGCGGTTTCCTCGGCTTTCAACGCTTCGGCTTTAGCGACGGATTTTCGGAGGGTGTCGACCTTGAAGGAAATCGTGAAGGTGAAGGTCGTGTAGTTGTCGCGGGCCCGCATGTCCTTGCTGGCCACGCCGCTGATTTCCGGGAACTCCTTGAGGGCTCTTTCAAAGGCGGAAATATCCGAGGGATTGGTGGTCCGGGCCTCGATGACCAGGGCGCTGTTCAGCTTACACTCAATGCGCGTAAACTCCACGGTCGCCGGGCGCTGCTCGTTGGCGATGGCCAGCATTTCCAGGGCGAGCGGCGACTTGGTGCGGACGTCGGCGATGCGGCTGGCGGTGGCTTGGTCTGCTTCAATCTCCGCCACGTCGTCCTGCCGCGATACATTCAGTGCCTTGAGCTGACCCGCGCGCCATTGAATCCCGGCGGCGGCGACTTCCATCACGAGCGAGAGGATGAGGACCGCCGCGGCGACTCGCGTGAGGTTCCAGAGCACGAGGTTGAGGCGTTCCTTCTTGCGCCGGGCGTTCAAGAAATCGACATCGCGAATATCCGCTTCATCCAGGCCCTTCTTCGTTACCGTAAAAGGCTTACCGCCTTCCCGCTCAAGGACGAGGTCGCCTTCGTTGAGTTTGCTGTGGAGGGCACCGGAGACCGTCGTGAGCGGAGCATCGGCGGCTAGGCCGGCCCGGGCGGCGACTTCGGCTCCCAGGCTGGCCTCGTCGGCATCGGCGACGTCAGCGACGCCGATCGCGACGGGCAAGGGATTCGTCGCATCCCACGCTAAGGCGCTGAGGCGTTCGGCACCGCGGTGCACGAGGACGCCCGCGCTCGCCGGCCGTTCGCCGCACAGGGCGAGGAATTCCGGGATGACTTGGCAGTCATCAGGCCAGGCAAAACTTTCTTCCGGAGTGAAGCGCCGGCGGTGAGCGGCGTAGGCTAGCGCTTGTTTGCCGTCCGCAGAGACGATATGGCCGACGAGCATCTGTTCGGTCGGAAACGGCGAAAGGGCTTCAAGGGCTAAGGCGACTTGGCCGGTCGCGTCGGCACCCTCCAGGGCGACGGCGCGTACGAAGAAGCGGTTGCCGGGGAGCAGGGCGGCCGCACCCAGCGACGTTTGGCCAGGGATCAGGTTGGAGAGGGTACTCATTTGGTCTTGGAAGGGGTAGTGGTGGCGGACATCTGGCCCGGGCGACGGATCACCGTGGGTTCATCTTCATCGAGCGGTGCGGTCACTTTGGGGGCGCCATTGTCTTCGCTCCAGGCGATGATTTGGAAGGGGTAGTTGAGGCTCGTGCTGGAAGTGCGGCCGCCAAGGGTCACGGCGCTGGCCGAGTTTAGCACCACGCCCGGGGTTAGGGCAGTCGGGGCCTTCGCCATCGAGGTGCCTGTGCCGCCGCCGAAGCCGCGGCCCATGCCCGTCGTCGGTGTAGCGGTGACGCCTGTCGAAGAGGTCGAAGCAGCGGTGGTCGGGGTGAAGGTCCGAGCAGTGGTGGTACCAGTCAAGGCGTCGATACTCGACGCCGTGTCCGGGTCGGCACTCGCGGCGGTGAAGGTGACGTCTTCACGGATGGCAACCAGCGCGCTCACGCGACACTTGGCCTGGCCTTCTTTGACGGTCACGCGCACCCACATGAGGTGCACTTCATCATCGAAGCGGGACAGCGAGCCGGCGGCACCAATCAGTTGGCGGACTTCGCTGGTGACCCGGAAATAGGGCGGGACGCCGGCGGCGCGCTTCTTCTGCTCGTTCTGGCGGTCGCGAATTAGCGCCAGCTGGCGTTCATCGAGGCCTTGCGAGAGGAGGAGCGCATCCGAGGCCGTGTTGATGTTCGTGTCGCCAAAGGTGTAGAGGCTGACGCATTGCTGGAAGTCCCGGAGGAGCCGCGTGGGATTGCCGTCTTCGTCGAAGAAGAAGTCTTTTGCGACGCCGATGGTCCGGAGTTCCTCAAAGGAGCGAATCGGCCGACGTGCGGGTTTAAAGGCGAGCTTGGCCCGCTGATACGCGGCATCCGTGGCTTCCTCTTCGATCGACTCGTACTTCTTACTCGTCCAGGCGACCATGGCGTCCGCCACGCGCTCGGCGTCGCGCTGCTCAAGCCCGAGAGAATAGAGGAGTTGGATCAGGGTATTCTTATCTAAGGTCGCGAGCGGGAGCTTCCCGCTTTCATCTTCATACTCGAAGTTCACCTCAAGGCCT
>CAIYAN010000240.1 GCA_903924185.1 uncultured Opitutia bacterium
ACCATGGATGGTGATGGGCTTCTTAAAGATGCGGGAAAGGCGGCCCTCCAATTCACCTTGGACGGTGCGACCAGTATCCTGAATCTGCCAGCCTTTGTAATCGGTGCCGTCGAAGGCGACCCGGACTAAGAACCGCTCGGGAGTGAGATCGGTCTTGGGAGGCTTGACCAGTTTACTTTTGGCCATGGGTGGTCAGGCGCTAAAGCCGCGGCTATTGAGGAAGTCCTGAAGTAAGACCGCGGCGGCGCGGGAATCGCGTTCGCCCGACTTAGCTTGATCTTGGCGCTCTTGGGACGAACGAGGCTTGCGCTGGCCGGAGAGGGCGTCGGCTGCCTGACTCGTGAGGCCTTCATCTACCAGCTCGATTGGTAGGCCGAAGCGCTTGGTCAGCTCGACGGCGAAGGCATCGACCTCGAGGCAGCGTTTCGTCTTCTCGCCCTCTAGGGATAACGGGTAGCCCAAAACAAGCTGGGTGACTTTGAGCCGAGCGATTTCCCGCCCGATTTGGTTAAAGCGCTCCTCCGCTTCGGGGGCGGTGGCAGCAGGCAAGGGAAAGGCAAAGCCGAGCTCATCGCCGTGGCTGAGCCCGACGCGCTTGGAACCATAGTCGATGCCGAGGAAAACGGAGGACACGGCGAGAACGCTGTGCAAGGCCGCGGTTAGTTTCAATCCCTGCTTTGCAGTGGCTGGGGTTTGACAGGGGGCGGGGCTTGCACTGCATAGGGGCATGTCGTCGGATGAACGTCTTGGGTCGCATGAACGGGAGCTCTACTCCCGGCAGATTCGTCTACCCGGGGTCGGTGAGGCGGGGCAGCTTAGGCTGAAATCGGCCAAAGTCTTAGTCCTCGGGGCCGGTGGGTTAGGCTCGCCCGCGGCGCTTTATTTAGCGGCGGCGGGCGTTGGTCTGCTCGGCATCGCCGATCCGGACCAAGTGGAACTGAGTAATCTCCATCGCCAAGTCCTCCATGGTTTCGACACCTTAGGCCTACCGAAGACGATTTCCGCGGCGGAAGCTTTATCGGAAATAAACCCAGGGCTACAGATCGCCCTGCACCCCGAGGGCCTGACCGTCGAGAACGCCGCTGAGCTCGTGGCACGCTACGAGTTAGTCGTCGATGGCACCGATAATTTCGCCACGCGATTCTTGGCGGCGGATGCGTGCGTCTTAGCCGGCAAGCCACTGATCCACGGTAGCGTGATCCGGAGCGAGGGGCAGGTTGGAGTCTTTCTACCGAAGCAGGGTTGCTATCGATGCGTCTATCCTGTCATGCCCGCTGCTGCTTCGGTGCCAACCTGCGCCGAAGCCGGCGTCTGGGGTGCGACCTGCGGGGTGGTGGGCTCATGGATGGCATCGGAGGTCATCGCTGTTTTACTCGGCCGACGGACGCAGTCCCGGTTGCATTTAATCGACGTGGAGGCTGGCACCGCGCGCGTGGTGCACCTGGCCGCGGACTCCGCCTGTCCGGCGTGCGGCCGTGAGCCGACTATTCTTGCTCTCGATAAATCATTCTATCAACCCACCACCTGCCAGCTAACGCCCACCGCCATGTCCGAACATCCCTTAGAAGTGTCCATCGAGGAAGCCGCGCGCCTGCTCGCCTCCGCCCAGCCACCTTTGCTCATCGATGTGCGCGAGCCCTCCGAGCACGCGACCTGTTGCATTGCCTGTGCCAAGCTCATTCCGATGGCCTTGGTGCCAGAACGATTAGCAGAAATCCCGCAGGGCGTGCCTGTCCTCATTCACTGCCATCACGGTGGCCGCAGCCTCCGGGTCACCCAGTTTTTACGGGCTAAAGGGTACGCCCAGGTCTCCAATGTCCAAGGGGGTATTGATGCCTGGTCCTTGAAGGTCGACCCCAAGGTTCGCCGTTACTGACCTAGTCAAGGCTTGCCGACCCCAGAAAACGCACCTTTTATCCCTCTTAACCATGAAGCGTCTCTCCCTTCTCCTTGTCGCCGCCGGCCTCCTCGTGGGTTGCGGTCCTTCCCGCATGCCTTCCGACTTCAATCCGAACGCTGGGGGCGGTAACTCCACTGGCCTCGATACCCGCCCGCCAGGTTTTAGCGCGATGGCTGACGCTATCCGCAATGGCACCGTCCCCCCGGAAGCCATCCTGACGACTATCTACTTCGACTTCGA
>CAIYAN010000241.1 GCA_903924185.1 uncultured Opitutia bacterium
CGGGTTGCCCACGGATCTCGTGGCGGAACAGCCGAAGCTTCAGGCCGTGCTAGCGGGGCGAGTGTCGACCTTAGTAATACAAGGTTCGGCCGACGTTCGAGAATTTGAAACGGAAGCGGGTGTGGGTTTAGCCCTTTCGCGCTATCAGTTGCTGCGTAAGGTCGGCGTGCCTGCTTTGCAGGATTTCCGTAAAGACCGCACACAGGAGGCTTTTCTGGTTTGGCTCTGGGACAATCCGTCAGCGCTCCACCTCTTTTTGGAGGGAGCGACGCCGTTGGGTTTGGCACAGCGCGATGAAGATAAGGCGCTGATTAAGGCGGAGACCTTGGTACTGTGGTCGCAGCTTTGGAATGCCGACCCGCAGTCGCGTGACGGCCTGTTTTTGAAGTTGGCCATCGCCACGGCCCTATTGCCTCCGGGCCAGGGTAATCATGGGGCTGGACAGCAGGTGCCGCCCCCGGACCCCGCGAAACGTTACCAGCATTTCAAGCAGGCCTACCTGGCGAAGGAGCTCTATCCCAGCTTTGCCCATCACTCCGTCTGGGAGTATATGCAGGTCGTTTCCTCGCCGGCATCCGATGCCGATTTGGCGTGGACGCGTCAGGTCGTGAACACATGGCGCCCCGATCTCCGGGCTAAGGAGCAGGTCGTGAAGACCGTTAGCGAAGTCAAGTACGGCAACTCACCGCACCCCTATGGCGACTACAAGGACGTCTTGGATGGTGGTGGTAAGTGTGGCCCGCGTTCCTCTTGGGGCGTCATGGTGTGCCAAGCCTTTGGGATACCGGCGGTCGGGGTAGGCCAGCCGGGCCACGCCTGTGTGGCGTTTAAGACCGCATACCCCGAGACCCAGCCTCAGCCTGGTAATAGTTGGAAAGTCGATTACGGTGCTGGCTGGGAGAAGTCCCGTATCTATGGATTGAGTGGCCCCGATTTCTTGCAAGCAATTGCCTCACGCTCGCGTGGTGCCGAGTTCACCCGGATTGAACGACTGCGTTGGTTGGCGGCGGCCGTCACTGGTTCCGTTAGCGCGGAGAAACTGACGAGCTTGAAAGCACTCTTAGCTGCGCAGATGAAGGATCTCCGTCTCGCCAAGCTCGTGTTCGGCGAAGGCGACAATGCCGCCGAAGCGGAACGTGAGCCCGCCACTAAGCCAGCGGCACCCGTGGCCAATAAGGCTCCGGCGAGCCGGGTGGGTCCAGGGGTCGTCGTAATTTCGGCTGTAGCCTTCAGTAAATTAGGCGGAGCCCGCGTGCACGAAAGTACGGGGGGTGGCCGTCAGGTCTATTTTGAGAAGAACGCTCCCAACACGTGGGCCGAGTATCCGCTCGAGGTAAGTAAGGCTGGTAAATACCTCGTCATTCTCCAGGCCGCGACGCCGAACACTGGGCAGGCGGTGGACTTGTTGGTCGATGGACGTAAACTCGCTACCTTGGCCGTTCCCAATTCCTTGGGCCTCTGGGCGGAGACGCCTCCGATCGAAGTCGAGTTGGTAGCTGGTCCCCAGGTTCTGCGTTTCGCAGTGCCGTCACAGCGAGGCCTCGCCGTGAAGCAGATTAAACTGCAGGCCCGCTGATTAGCGTGCCTTGGCCGTAGTGCCGCCCGTGATGAATTCCGCTGGGTAGCGAATCTGACTGCGGTCAGCCCGGCCGCGTTGGGCGGACGTTGCCCAACGCAAGGTCCGTCGGACAATCGGTTCAGGAGACCAGCTGATATGTGCGACGCTTGGGAGGAACCAGGCAAAGGTGGGGTCGGCGTTGTCAGCGATGAGCGAGACATCCTCCGGCACCCGCAGTTGTTTCTGCGCGAGGAATTGCTGCACCGCCATGTAGAGTGGCACCTCGTTGATGATCAGGGCCGTCGGCGGAGTTACGCGGAAGAGCGAGGACAGGAGGTCGTGGAGCCCTTGGGGTGTCTCCGTCCAGTCAGGCAGGTTAAAGTCGCCTGCGGCCACGCCTGCGGCCTTTAACTCGTCTAGGAAAGCTTGTTCAGGTTGGCCGGGCTGGGGTAAGCGACGCGGCTTGCGGCAGAGGTTTACGATACGGCGGTGGCCGAGCTGAAGCAGGTGCTTGGTCGCTGCCGTCGCCGCGGTAGCCATGTCGGGCGCGACGCTGGCGATGGGGACTTCGTTAGAGCGACCGAAGATGGCGAGGGCAGGGAAGGGCTGTTCGGCAAACCATTCGATGACTGGCTTCGAGCCACCGAAGACAATCCAGGCGTTGGCCTCCTCGCTCAGGACATAGCGAGCGACGCGGGCACGGTCGTGGTGGAGCGACTTCAATGTCTCGGTGGAGAAGAAGACATGGAGGTCGGACTTCTCTAAGCGGTGCCGGACTTCTTGGATGAGCTGCTGGACCTTGGCGTTCTCGTCGGCCAAGGGTTCATTCAGCAGGAGGGCGATGCGGAAGGTGTCCCTGGCGCGAGGGGCTTTGGCGGCGACGTGCCGTGAACGTTTGTCCTGGCTCAGTTCAACGAGCCCCTCCTTTTCGATGAGACGCAAGGAGGCGCGGAGCGTGTGGGTCGAGACCCCGAGTTCTTGCGACAACCGGACGACTCCAGGCAGGCGGCCCTTCCAGCGCCCTTGGCGGATACCATCGCGCAGATGCTGGGCAGTCTGCTGGGCGATCGAGAGCCGGCGGAAGGTTTTCATGGCGGAGGACGGACAGAGGGAATTTATTGCCCCCTTTGGTTGGGTGCAAGGGTGAGCCCAAGCCAATCGCAAGGGCTGTAGGGGGAAATATTTGCCCTATGAAGCTGTCCGTGCAAAGCTATTGCGGCCTGTGGCGGATATTCCATCTTGGGGTCACCCCATTCTTATGCGTCTCCTTTGTGTCCTGTTGGCTGCCTGTCTCACCCCGTTCCTGTCGGTGCGGTCGGAAGACTTCTCCGCTTGGTCTGGCCACGGCAGTGTCTGGCTACTGACCGACAAGGAGGGCGCCAACCTGCCGGCCACGGCGGTGGTACGCGAGTTTCCGGTGTTGCTGCGTCTGCAGGGCGACACGTTCCCCTTTGGAGCGGTGCAGGCCAAGGGCGAGGACCTGCGCGTGACCGATGCCGCG
Organism: uncultured Opitutia bacterium; assembly: GCA_903924185.1. Classification (GTDB taxonomy): domain Bacteria; phylum Verrucomicrobiota; class Verrucomicrobiia; order Opitutales; family UBA953; genus UBA953. The sequence goes on from CAIYAN010000241.1 coordinate 3,060, forward strand.
GGCCGTACCTTGTCGTTACAGATTGAATCATGGGACAAGGTCGCGGGCGAAGCGGTCGTGTGGGTGCGTGTTCCGGAAATCCGTGGTGCGACCCGTCAGGAACTCAAACTGCACTGGGGCAATGCCCAAGCGAAGTCTGCTTCCGATGGCTCGAAGGTCTTCTCGCGTGATAATGGCTACCTTAGTGTCTGGCACATGGGACAGGAAGTTAAGGACGAGGTCGGCACATTACCGTCCAAGGTCGTTGGTACGAAGCCTGTGCCTGGCCTGATTGGCGAGGCGCGCTCGTTCGCCGGTAAAGAAGGTATCTTCAGCGGTGATAAGATCGCCGGTTATCCGACGGACGCCTCCAGTCACACCACCTCGGCCTGGATCAAGCCCACGCGGAGCAATACGACCATCATTTCATGGGGCAACGAGGCGGGCGGCCGCGGTAGTAAGGTGCGATTTCAGCTTCGCGCCCCCCAGCACCTGCACATCGACAGTAATTTCTCCGATGTCGATGGACCTTCGAACCTAGCGCCCGACGAGTGGCATTACGTCACGCATACTTACGATAAGAACGACGGCCGGCTCTACCTTGATGGTAAACTGGATGGCAAGGCCAGCCCGACGCTCAA
>CAIYAN010000242.1 GCA_903924185.1 uncultured Opitutia bacterium
GATGCTATCCCTGCCCTACACCTATCGCGACGAGCGCAGTTTCAAGTCCTTTGATAAGGCGATGAAGAAGTTCTCTCAGAAGCAGTTATTCGAAGGCACGGGCATTGCGTCTATCTCTATCAACACGCTCTATCAGTTGTTTGACGATGTGGAGAATCGCCCCGAGATGCTGGCTTTCGCTGACAAGTTCCTGCTCATTGGCGATTACATCACTTGGCTGCTCACGGGCCAAGCCCGCGCCGAAGAGACGCTTATTTCAGGCAGTCAGCTGTGGGATACCCGTAAGCGCGACTGGGCTTGGCCGGTCCTCAAGAAGCTCGGCATCCCCAAGCACATCTTCCCGAAGCCAGTGGCCCCGGGCACGAAGCTCGGTAAACTCCTCCCTTACCTGAGTAAGGAAACCGGCCTCAAGTCCGCCGAGGTCGTCACGACGTGTGCGCACGACACTGCCGCCGCCGTCGCGGCCGTGCCGGCCACCAAGGGGGACGATTGGGCTTACCTCTCATCGGGTACTTGGTCCCTGCTGGGTGTCGAACTGCCCAAGCCGTTAGTCAACGAGACCGTCCGCGAGGCGAAGTATACGAACGAAGTCGGCTTTGCGGGCACGACCCGCTTCCTCAAGAATCTCGTAGGCCTGTGGGTCCTGCAGGAATGCCGTCGCGAGTGGCTGGAGCGCGGGGAAGTTTCCGACTACGGTGAGATTGTAAAGCTCGCCCTGAAGGCTCCCGCGCTCCGCAGCTTCATCCGTCCGGACGACGTCCGTTTCGCCAAGCGCGGTGATATGGTGAAGAAGGTCCAAGATTTCTGCCGCGAGACGAAGCAGCCGATACCACAAACCCATGGCGAGATTGCCCGCTGCGTGCTGGAGTCGCTCGCTCTGCTTTACCGCGTCGAGATGGATGGCATCGAGAAATTGACGGGCCGAAAGCTCGCGACTTTGTACATCGTCGGTGGCGGTTGCCGCAATGCGCTCCTAAACCAAGCCACAGCTGACGCCACCGGCCGGACGGTCATCGCTGGCCCGGTCGAAGCCACCGCCGCTGGTAATATCCTCGTCCAAGCCGTTGCCATGAAGGAGTTAAAGAACCTCGATGCACTGCGCGGAGTGGTCCGAAAGTCCTTTGAAGTAGTGACTTACAAACCCAACCCGACGCTCGATTGGCTCGACGCCTTAGTGAAGTTTAATGGTTTAAAGAAGTCATAAACCTGCTTAAGCCTCCCTTCCCTGCCTTTACCAGCCAAGCACCATGTCTACCTATAAGCACGTCTCCCACCTTTGGAACGACGCCGAAGCGGCGAAACTCGATCCGGTGGCCCGCCTGATCTATCGCTCCAATCAGTTGGGCGCCGATCAGCGCATCACCAACACGGGCGGCGGCAACACCTCCTCCAAGATTGTTGAAAAGGACCCACTGTCTGGCAAGGACACCCCGGTGCTCTGGGTCAAGGGTTCGGGCGGCGACCTCCGCACCAGCCTCCGCGAGAATTTCTCCTCTCTCTATCAGGATAAGCTCGTCAGCCTCCAAGCGGTCTATGCGGCCCGCGCTGACAAGGGCCTGAAGTCCCAGGCCGAGGATGACATGGTGGCGATGTATAACCACACCACGTTCAATCTCAACCCGCGCGCCTCGTCGATTGATACCCCGCTGCACAGCTTCCTGCCGGGCAAGCATGTTGACCACATGCACCCTAATGCGATTATCTCGATCGCCGCTTCCAAGAATTGCGAGGCCCTCACCAAGCAGATCTTCGCTGGTAAAATGGCTTACGTGAAGTGGATGCGCCCGGGCTTCGAACTCGGCCTCGCCATGCAGGATATTTCCCGCGCCCAGCCGGACATCAAAGCCATCATGATGGGCCAGCACGGCTTCATCTCTTGGGCGGACGACGATAAGGCCTGCTACGAGCTCACCTTGGCCATGATTGAACAGGCCGCGGCCTACATCGATGGCAAGTACCAGGCCAAGGGCGGCGACGCCAAGGCCTTCGGCGGCGCTAAGTTCCAGACGCTCGAAACCGAGCAGCGTCACGCCACCCTCGCGGCCATCTTGCCGTGGCTGCGCGGTCAAGTCTCCAAGGAGAAGCGCTTCGTCGGCACAATCCAGGATGACGCGAAGATCCTTCGTTTCGTCAACTCGGTCGATGCCCCGCGCCTCGCCGAACTCGGCACGTCCTGCCCAGACCACTTCCTCCGCACGAAGATCAAGCCACTCTATGTGGCTTGGAATCCGCAGTCCGAAGACCTCGCCGCCCTCAAGGCCAAGCTGGTCACCGCCCTCGAGCAGTACCGCCAGGACTACGCCTCTTATTACAACGCCTGTAAGCGTGCGAACTCCCCTGCCATGCGCGATGCGAACCCGACCGTCGTTCTCATCCCTGGTCTCGGTATGATCGCTTGGGGTAAGGATAAGTCCGAATCCCGCGTCACGGCTGAATTCTATAACTGTGCCGTCGAAGTCATGCGCGGTGCGGAAGCGATTGATGAATACGTCTCGCTGCCGCAGCAGGAAGCTTTCGACATCGAGTATTGGTTACTCGAAGAAGCCAAACTCAAGCGCATGCCGGCCGAGAAGGAACTCGCCCGTCAGGTCATCATCGTCGTCGGTGCTGGCTCGGGCATTGGTAAGGAAACCGCCCACCGCCTCGTCAAGGAAGGCGCCCATATCGTCTGCGTCGACAAGAACGTCGAAGCCGCGCAAGCCACGGCTAAGGAAATCACCGATAAGTATGGCGTCGGTATCGGCGTTGCCGGCACGGGGCTCTCAAATTGCGGCCCAGCCATCGGCCTCGGCGGTGACATCATGGACCGCGCCTCGATCCGCAAGATGCTCGATCAGGTCGCCCTCGCCTACGGTTGTTTTGACTCTATCTGCGTCACGGCCGGTATCTTCGTCTCGCCGGATACCACTGGTCACATCCCCGACGACAAGTGGGCGCTCACCTTCGCCCTCAATGTCACCGGCAGCTACCTCGTCGCGGACGAAGCCTTCAAGACCTGGAAGGAACAGGGCCTCCGTGGTAACCTCGTCCTGACCACGAGCGCTAATGCCGCTGTGGCCAAGAAGGGCTCGGTTGCCTATGACACCTCTAAGGCCGCCGCCAATCACCTCGTCCGCGAATTGGCGATGGAGCTCTCCCCGCTGGTTCGTGTCAACGGCGTCGCCCCGGCGACTGTCGTCCAGGGTTCGGCCATGTTCCCGCGCGACCGAGTGATTGCTTCGCTTGCGAAGTATAACATTCCTTACACCGATGATGAGGCATCCGATTCGCTGACCACGAAGCTCTCCCGCTTCTACGCCGATCGGACCCTGACCAAGAACCCCATCACCCCTGCCGACCAGGCCGAGGCCTATTTCCTTCTCGTGACTAATCGCCTCAGCAAAACGACCGGCCAAATCATCACGGTCGACGGCGGCCTCCACGAGGCGTTCCTCCGCTAAAACGTTCGCATTTCGCTCTTCGTTCCTTGCTTCGTTGATCAGCTCGCCCCTCAGGTATGCTTGGCCACGGCCAAGGTGCTTAAGCGCCTTGGACACCATCTCGTTTATCACGGGACCCAGCCGAACCGGGGACATTGAACGTATTTTAGTGCTTGGAGCCCACGGTCCGAAGGAACTTTACCTGGTCTTGGTGGGTTAAAGAAGGTGTGATGCGCTCGCTGTTTGCCCTGTTTGCCTGTACCCTCGGCCTTTCGGCGGCGGAAGTGACCCCTGTAAAGTGGTCTGGGTCGATCAACGTACCCGACCCCGTCGCCGTGACGGTCGACGAAAAAGGGGCGGTGTACGTGTGTGCCACGACACGCCGCAAGGTGGCCGACCTCGACATCCGCGAGCATACGCAGTGGATTGCAGAGGACGTGGCCCTTACCTCTCCGCTCGAGAAGGAGGCTTTCTATAAGCGGGTGATAGCGCCGGGCGTCCTTCGTGGCCCCCGTGGCAGCGTCAAGGATCACAACGGAGATGGCAGCGTTGATTGGAAGGACCTCACCTTCCATAAAGAGCGTATCTATAAACTGGTCGATACAGACGGCGATGGCATAGCGGATAAGCTCACCCTCTTCGCCGAGGGCTTCAATTCCGTTGTTTCCGGCATTGCCGCCGGGATCCTTTATCATGACGGGTGGGTCTATGTGACGGCGCAACCCGATCTTTGGCGGTTAAAGGACACTGACGGTGACGGCGTTGCCGACGTGAAGGAGTTGGTGGTCACCGGCTTCGGCGCCCATATTGCGTACGCGGGCCACGACATGCATGGCTTACGTCTCGGTCCCGATGGCCGCATTTACTGGACGATTGGCGACAAAGGTACAAACGTGCTCAGCAAGGAAGGTAAGCGCTTCTTCTTCCCGCACACGGGCGCCGTGCTGCGTGCGGAGCCTGATGGCACCGGCTTCGAGGTCTTCGCTTCCGGCATTCGCAACGTCCAGGAGATCGCCTTCGACGACCTCGGTAATATCATCGGCGTGGATAACGATGCCGATCAACCCAAGGAACGCGAACGGCTCGTCTATGTCGTCGAAGGTTCCGACACAGGTTGGCGGAATCAGCACCAGTACATGAAGCTGAATAGCCGCTGGATGCGTGAAAACATCTGGCAGCCCTACGGTGCCCCGAATCAGCCCCTTTGCTACACGCCGCCGGTCGCCAATTACTCCGATGGTCCCGCGGGCTTCCTGCGCGAGCCGGGCCATGCGCTAGATGGCTCCGTGCGCGGTCAGTTCATCCTCAATCAGTTCCCGAACGGAAAGATGGACGCCTTCGCTCTCCAACCCGTCGGTGATAGTTTTAAGATGGTGGGTCTACGCACGATCAACCAAGGCATCATGGGCATCGGGATGGCTTGGGGGCCCGATGGGAAGGCCTACTTCGCGGACTGGATTGGTGGTTACCCGCTCGACGGTAAAGGGGCGGTTTGGAACATGGACGTCGCCACGAAGACCGATCCTGTATCCAAAGAAATCCTCTCGCTCCCCCTTTCGTCCCCACTGCCGAAAGACCGTTTACTGGCGTTGTTGGGACACCCGGACCAACGGGTTCGCGTCAATGCCACGCTCCGCTTAGATCGACTCGGGGCTTGGGCCGACCTGCTGGCCGTCGCGCTGAATGATAAGCGTGAGCGCCTCGCCCGCCTTCATGCCATCTGGGGGTGGGGCATGGGCTTGCGCCATGGTCGGCTCGCCTCACTTCAAGGAGCGACACAGCTCTTGGGCGATGCGGACGATGAAATCCGTGTGCAGACGCTAAAGGTTCTTTCGGAGGGGCGTTTACCTCCACCCTCGCGCCTGACGCTCGAGACCGAAATCAGTGACGCCATTGCACAGAAAATGGTAGCTCAACTCGCTTCTATAAACCCCCGCCTCCGGATGCAGGCTGGCATTACCTTAGGGCGGTTAGGTCTCGGTCGCGTCGGCTTGGACGCGACGCCAGCCCCCTTGGGAGCTTTCCTCCACGATGCAGCCGCTGACTTGAAGATGCCGTGGCTCCGACATGGCTTAGTCATGGGGTTAGCCGGGACTCAGCGTTCCGAAGATTTGTTGAAACTGGCCCAAGGTCAGGACGCCGCCCAGGCTACCTTTGCTACCTTGGCCTTAGCCAAGCAACTTTCTCCACTATTGGCCCAGTTGCTGGCCTCTCCCCACCAGGACGTGCTCAACGAAGCCGTCCGTGCCATCCATGATGATGAAGGTATCCCCGCGGCTCAGGCCGCTTTGGCCCAGTCGTTAGGCCGGTCTACCCTGCCCACCACGGCTTTGCGTCGCGTCATTAACCAGAACCTCCGCGAAGGTAGCCCCGAGGCTGCCAGTCGCATCCTCCAGTGGCTAGAGTCACAACCAGAGTCTACCCCGTTGGTGGATGAAGCGCTCCAGGCCCTCTTGGTCTTCGAACTTCCGCCCGTCCTTGACCTCGTTGATGGTACGGCCAAGCGCTACACCAAACGCGATCGCCCTGCCTTGGCCGCTGTCCTCCGTCAAGGTCAGGCCAAACTACTCGCGTTTAAAAACGAGTCGCTTAAGGCGAAGGGCGTCGAAATCCTAGTTCGCTACGGGCTGGACGTACCGACCGCTGATTTATTGAAGTTAGCGAAGGACACCAAGGTCGGCGCGTCGGTCCGCTTGCAGGTCCTCCGACTCCTGTCGGCTAAGACGGAGTCCCCAGCCACCATCAAGGATGTACTCCTAGCCGCCACCATCGATGGGAGTGAAACGTCGCTGCGCATCGAGGGGATGCAACTGCTGGCCCAAGTTGACCCAGCCAGCGCCTTGTTGGTCTCCCGCCGTTTCCTTGACGTCGCTGGGTCGAACCTCGCCGAGAAGCAAGCGGCGGTCCGCGTGCTCTTTGCCAGCGCCGAAGCGGCGGCGAGCGTGCCGCGCCTAACCCTAGTCAACAAGCTGCTGCAGCCCAAGTTTAACGAGTCCCTCCGTTTAGATGTCTTCCTTGCTGCGCAGGGCTCGACCGAGCCTGCGGTCAAGCTTGCCCTGCAACGTTATCTGGAAGCCACTCGCAAGCCGGAGCAGCTGGCCGCGCCTGGGCTACCCTATGAACTCTTGCTCGCGGGTGGCGACCCCGTGCGTGGTCGCACCCTCGCGCAAGAACACCTCGCCGCTAATTGCGTCGCCTGCCACCGCTTTGAGTCAGACGAAGGTAGCGAGGTTGGACCACATCTGAAAAAGGTCGGCGAGCAACGGACCCCGGCGGAAATCGCCGATTCGCTCGTCAATCCTTCCGCGAAGATTGTGCCTGGCTTTGGGTTTGAGACCCTGACCTTAAAGTCCGGGGAGGTTTTGGCTGGTAGCGTCCTCAGCGAAACCCCGTTGGCCTTGCGCTTACGCCAAGCGGATGGGGTCATGAAGGACGTGCCGCCCGGGGCGGTCGTCAGCCGCACTCCGCCTCTCTCAATGATGCCGCCGATGCTCGGTATTCTGACCCCCGACGAGCTCCGTGATGTCGTGGCCTACTTAGCTTCGCTGAAGACGAAGGCCCCGAAGGCTAAGAAGTAGACCCTAGTTTGATGTAGGGTTGAATACTTAAACCATTGGGTGTTTAATGTCGGTATGCCCCTCCGCTGCTTATGGCTGCTGTTTCCTTGGGTACTCTGTGCCCAAGTCTCATCCACTCAGTTTTCGCAGAAGCAGTCTGAGACTTGGAGTCGTGCGATCAGTAACACCCGCTTGGAGAACCTCCATTGGTCGCCCTCCGGTGAGCGTCTCACCTATAGTTGGCGGACGCCGGAAGGCCTGACGGAATTCAAACTCGTCGAGTGTGCGACGGGGAAGCTGACGCCGGCTTTTAATGCGGAATCCTTGGCGGCCGCGCTCCGCAAGGAAATCAAACCCAAGGCCGAGGCTCGCAATCTCGGCATCTCCCGCGTGCTTCCCCAGAACGACGGCACGCTGTGGATTGAGGGCAATGGTTTTGTCTGCACGCTTTCACCCGATGGCTCCATGGTGAAACAAGACCCGGCGAAGGCGCCGGAACTGAAGGCGGCGCCCACGGGTGGCCGGATCCGCAGTTCGGGTTCCACGCGTATTCTGAGCGCTTCGCGTTACGGTAGTAAATCCCCCGACGGACGCTGGCTCGTCGCAGTGACCGCCACGGAAGTGACCGCGACGGCGAAAGACGGCGAAAAGGTTATTTACGTCTCCACGGGCGGCCCCAACACCCCCGCCCTTCCTCCGGGCTTTACCTGGAGCGGCCAACCCGCGTGGTCTCCCGACGGCAAGCATTTCGCACTCTGGGCGACTCGCGCCGTGCCGGTGCGTAAATACCTTGTGAAGGATTCGGTCAAACAGACTGAAAAAGAAATCGATTACGACAAGCCAGGCGATGACAAGACCCAGCAGTTAGCCTGTGTCTTCAGCCTCGCGGGCGGCTTCCGCTTCCCGGGTAGCGACGTGCTCGCGCTGACCATGAACAC
>CAIYAN010000243.1 GCA_903924185.1 uncultured Opitutia bacterium
CGCTTAAACCAACACAAAGGGCGTCAATTGGGACGCCCTTTTTTGTGCCCCATCAAAACCGCTTAGGCCAAACCAGTCGCGCGCAGGAGGTGGGCGTGGACCTGATCATTGCGCATGAACGGCGTAAACAGGGCTGAGCCTGGGCCGACGGCGCTGAATTCCACCATCTCACCGGTATGGTTCATCGACGTGAAACCTACGCCTGAATACTTCGGGATAGCCTCGGTCAGCGTCTTCATACCAATGACTTTAGCCAAGTCAGTGGCCTTGAAATTAAGGCCGGTGGCAGCGACCAAAAGGTCTTGCCACTCATTGGGTTTCTTAAAGTCCTTGGCCTCCAACTTAACCTGCTCCAAAGAACGGTTGAACTTCGTCAGGCGAAGGAAAGTGGCGTCCGTCTCATTATAAGAAGGCAACTTAGTTTCAAAATCATCGTTACCGATTCCATTGACCTGCAGGCCGCCCGTGCCGTGGTCGGTCGTGACAATGAGTAACGTATCAGGATTCGTCGCGATAAACTTCAGCACCGTCGCGATGGCATCGTCGAAGGCGATTTGATCGAGGATTGCACCGATGGCATCATTCGCATGAGCAGCATGGTCGATTCGACCACCTTCCACCATAAGGAAGAAGCCTTCGGAGCCACTCTGGAGGCTAGTTAAGGCCACCTCGGTCATCTCCGCCAAGGTCGGCGTGACGGCCGTGAGTTCCGGGCGATTCAACCGATCCACTTCCATGGGGAGGTAATTCTTGCTAAATAGTCCGAGCAAGGGGCCCGGTCCACGGTGGGCCAGTAATTGCGCTCGGTTGGTCACGTGGGCATACCCAACTTTCTTATAAGCGGAGACGAGGCTCTCACCAAAATAAGTTGCCCCTCCGCCGAGCACGACATCCACACCACGCTCGAGATACTGAAAAGCGACTTCCTTTTGATCCGCACGCTTACTCACGTTCGTGACGAAACCCGCAGGGGTAGCGTGGGTCGCCGTCGCCGTCGTCACCAGACCGGTGCGCTTACGCACGGCCTTCATCCGTTGGAGGATGGTGACAGGCCTGCGGCCATCCGCCGTCACATTGAGGGAGCCGTTCTGGACGCGCTCACCAATTCCCCAGCAACTGGCGGCGGCGGCGGAATCGGTCACTAAGCCCGTCGCGGAATGGGTCTCACAGAGCGAACGCACCACCGGGAATTCGCGGTACATCCGGAGCCAATGGCTCTCCCGCTGGTGCACGAGCTTCAGGTAATCGACAGCCGCGGACAGCGTCCCCATACCCATCCCGTCCGATACCATGAAGATGACGTTCTTAGCCAAACGCTGCGGTGAGTTTGCGGCGCTTTCGCGGGTCGTCGCACCCAAAGCTGGGACGGACGCGGCCCCGAAGGCAAGGCCGCCCAGGCTGGCGGCTTTCAAGAAGTCGCGACGGGAGTTGGGACGAGCCGGAGGCATGCCTACAAGAAGGCAGGTGGTCCGACCGCCTGCAATCGGGAAACACCTACCCCACCCTCACCCGAGGTTTCACCAGGTCAAATTACCGCGTCAAACGCGTTACGCCTTGGGCTGAGCAACCGGAGCTGGAGCCGTCGGGACGTGCACCTTGAGCCGGCGTTCCGCGATCTCCGCCAACACCAGCCCAAGGAATTCTTCAAACGGACGGTTGCCTTCGAACGCTTTGTCGGAGCGCGAGCGAACGTTCACGAGACCAGAATCCTTCTCCTTCTGGCCAATGACGAGCATGTGGGGGACCTTGGTGATTTCGGCCCGGCGAATCTTCGCACCGAGTTTGTCGGAAGTGGTATCGACGGTGGCCCGGATACAAGCCTGTTTGAGCTTTTCGCCGATCTCTTCGCAATAAGCGTTAAGGTCGTCGTTGAGCGAGATCACCCGGACCTGCTCGGGGGCTAACCAAGTCGGGAAGTCGCCCGCAAAGTGCTCGATGAGGATACCCACGAAACGCTCCATGGAACCGAACGGGGCGCGGTGAATCATCACGGGACGGTGCGGCTTGTTGTCGGCGCCGTTATACGAAAGCTCAAAACGCTCCGGCAGGTTGAAGTCGACCTGCACCGTGCCGAGCTGCCATTCGCGACCGATGACATCGCGCACTACGAAGTCGATCTTCGGGCCATAGAAAGCGGCTTCGCCGGCTTCTTCCGTGAAGCTGACGCCCAACGTAGCGGCGGCCGAGCGGCAAGCGGCTTCGGCCTTATCCCAATTCTCGGTCGAACCGGTATATTTATTGGAGTCTGGGTTACGCAGGCCCACGCGGACGCGATAATCATTCAGCCCAAGGGTCTTGAGGACGACCTTAACGAGTTCGAGGCAACCGAGGACTTCCTGGCCGACCTGATCTTCCGTACAGAAGAGGTGACCGTCGTCCTGCGTGAAACCACGGACGCGGGTCATACCGTTGAGTTCACCGGACTGCTCCCAGCGGTAGACCGTACCGAACTCGGCGAGACGAACCGGCAGGTCGCGGTAGGAATGCGGCTGCGAGGCGAAAATACGAATGTGGTGCGGGCAGTTCATCGGCTTCAGCAGGAAGCCCTGGACCGTGCCGTCTTCGAGCCGATTGGTCAGCTCGCCGCAACCGCAGCCTTCCTTGGAGAGGAGCTCCATCGCCTCGCGCTCGACGAGCGGCGGGAACTGGGCGTCCTTATAATAGGGGAAGTGACCGGAGGTCCGGTAAAGGTCAAGGTTACCGATGTGCGGCGTGAAGACCTGCTTGTAGCCCGTCTGGAAGAGCTGGGCCGAGATGAAGTTCTGCAGCTCTTGGCGCACGACGGCACCGTTCGGGGTCCAGAGAATCAGGCCTTGGCCAACTTTCTCGTCGATATGGAAGAGCTTCAGTTCCTTGCCGAGGCGACGGTGGTCGCGCTTCTTCGCCTCTTCGGCCCGAACCAAGGACTGCTCGAGTTCTTCCTTCGTCGCGAACGCGGTGCCGTAAATACGTTGGAGCTGCTTATTCTTCTCGTTGCCACGGTGATAGGCGCCCGCGATATGCAACAGCTTGAAGGCCTTGACCTGCGAAGAATAGCGGACGTGCGTGCCCGCACAGAGGTCGACGAACTCACCGTTCTTATAAAAGGAAATCGTCTCGCCGGCGGGGATATCGCCGAGGCGGCCGAGCTTGTAGGCGACTTGACCGCGCTCGCGAAGGAGCTTCTCGGCTTCTTCCAGGGTGCACTCAAAGCGTTCGAACTTCTGGTTCTCCTTCGAGATGCGACGCATCTCCTCCTCGATTTTGACGAGGTCTTCGGCCGTGAAAGCGTGTTCGAGGTCGAAGTCGTAGTAGAAGCCGTTATCGGTGGGCGGCCCGATGTCCAACTGCGCCTGTGGGAACAGGCGAAGCACGGCGGCACCCAGCATGTGGGCGGCGGAGTGGCGAATCTCCTCAAGGGGAGTCATCTGCGGGCGGGAGGACATGATGGAAAGGTGTCCTTTACCGCTAGGGACTCCCGGGGCGGAGGGCAAGGACGGAGGCAAGCCCCCGCCCTCCCTCGATCCTGGCTATTCCTTAACGACTTCGAAGCGCATCGTGACCACCACGCGGATGGTCTTCTCGATGGAGTAGAAATCGATGCTGTTGGCGTCGGACTCCCCCACGCGGTCCTTGGCGCAGATCTGGATCACCCCTTGCGAGGCGTCCAACAAGGACCCGACCTTGGAGCCCGACCCGGCGACCATGGTGGCGGCCCGACGCTGAGCGTCCTTGGCCGCAGCCTCCAGGAGTTCCTGCTTGGACTCATTCAGCTTCACCAAACGGAAAATGGGCGTACCCCGAGCGAGTGCCACCCCCTGCTCGAGGTAGATTTCCTGGCGCGAAAAAGCCAAGACGCGGTCGACATTCGGAGTCTCGATTGTGAAGGACTGAGTGAAGGTAAACTCGGGGACCTTCCCGCGCGCAAAGCGATTAAAGTCGATCGGTGCGCGCTGAATTGGCGTACGGACGCCATCCTGATTGGGAGCGAACTCGGTAAAGACCGCCGCCTCCAAGCGCGTGTTCTCAGAAGCCGTGAAGACGATTTCGGATTCGGAAAAACCTGCTTCCTTTAGTAGCTTTTGCACGGCAGTGCGCTGGGCCAACATCGCCGCCCGGCCTTCACTGAAATTTTCGCCACGCCAGGTCAACGTGGCGTTAAGCGAACCTTGACCAGAGCGCACATCGAGAGTAGCGACACCTTTGACGGTGATTTCGGGACGGGTATTTTTAAACTGCCCAATCGACTTACCCATCTTATCGGAAGCGACCACAAACGCGAGGGCGAGCGCGACACCGAAGAGGAGAAAAGCGAGGGAAGGCAGGAGCGTGAAGTTGACCGGGCGGGCGGGCGTGTCGTTGGACATAAGGAAGCCTGTAGACTGACCGCAGTAGCGAGCCTTTCAACGGACACTTATCAACAATCTGGAAGAACTAAACCGGCTTCAGGTCGTACCCATCCTTGCGGTCCAGCATCGCCCAACCTAGGGCCGTCAGCTCCTGGCGGAGGCGGTCAGCGGCGGCAAAGTCCTTGGCCTGCTTGGCCGCCCAACGCTGGGCCGCCAGGGCGACGACCTCGGCCGGGGCGGCCGCAACTGGGGCGGCCGTGAAGAGGGTTAGGCCGAGGGCGTAGAGAATCTTGGCCAGTCCGGAGAGGTCTTGGCGGGCCTGCGCAGAGGTCGGCTCGTCCTTGTCCGCCAAAACGGTGAAGACCTGCCCGAGGCAACCAGGCACGTTTAGGTCGTTTTGCAGGACTTCCCAGGCATGCTGGAAGCGCCCCCAGGCCGTCTGGGTCTCTTGGGTGGCGGGGGGAAGAAACTCCGCCCGGGTAAACCCAGCGGCAACCAATAAACGGTCGGTGCCGCGCTCGAGCTTGGCGAGGGCGGAATGTGCGTCCTCGACCCCCTTAAAGGTGAAGTTGAGGGAGCTCCGGTAGTGACCAGCAATCAGTGCGTAACGGACCTCGGTGGTGGTGAAGCCCTTCGCGATGAGTTGGTCTAAGGTATAGAGGTTACCCTTGCTCTTGGACATCTTATCACCGTCGACGAGCAGGTGGGCGCTATGAAACCAGTGCGCCGCAAAACCTTGAATACCGGTTGCACACTCGGTCTGGGCGATTTCGTTCTCGTGGTGCGGGAAGCAGAGGTCGATGCCTCCGCCGTGTAGGTCAAACGTCGCCCCGAGGTGTTCGAGCGACATCGCCGAGCACTCGATGTGCCAACCAGGCCGGCCTTCGCCCCACGGGCTCGGCCAGAAATTCGCGCCATCTTCAGGCTTACGGGACTTCCAGAGGGCGAAATCGGAAGCCGACTCGCGTTCATATTCGTCGGCGTCGTTCGCTTCGCCTGCGCTGTTGGTACCCTGCGTCTCGAGCTTGGAGAAATCCAAGTGCGTGAGTTTGCCGTAGTCCTTACACGTGCAGACCTTGAAGTAAACCGAGCCATCCTTGGCGACGTAAGCATGGCCCCGATCCACAAGGGCTTTGATCATCGCGACCTGCTGCGGGATATGCGCGACCGCGCTGGGCTCCACGTGCGGAGCCAATAAACCCAAGGCTTGGCAATCGCGATGGAACTTATCCGTCCACTGCTGCGTGAACGCCGTCAAGGTCTGGCCCGCCGCCTGGGCACCGCGGATGGTCTTATCGTCGACGTCCGTAATATTACGAACGTGCTTCACCCGGAGGCCAGCGACCTCCAAGGTGCGCCGGAGGACGTCTTGGACGGTAAAGGTACGGAAGTTACCGATATGAGCCGGGCCATAAACCGTTGGGCCGCAGCAATACATCCCGAACAGCGCACGGTCGGGCTTCATCAGGAGCGGCCGCAACTCGCGGCTCATGGTGTCATGCAGGAAAACGGCCATAGCAGGGTCAAGAAATAGGAAAGAACGCCCCCTAAGGGCGAGAAGGAAGCGTCATAGCCCCGAAAACGGCTTGTTCCCGTACCGTCAACCGAAGATAAAAGGCTCCCTTCCCCACCCACCATGAATGAACCTAAGAAGCACGGACTCGGCACCCAGTCCCTCCACGCCGGTCAGAAGGCCGACCCGACCACGGGTGCGCGCGCCGTCCCCATCTACCAAACGACGAGCTACCAGTTTCGTGATACGGAACATGCGGCCAATCTCTTCGGCCTGAAAGAACTCGGTAACATCTACACCCGTATCATGAACCCGACCACCGATGTCCTCGAGCAGCGCCTCGCGGCCCTCGAAGGCGGCTCCGGCGCGCTCGCCCACTCGTCGGGTCAGGCGGCCATCACGGCTTCGATCCTGAACATCGCCGGTGCGGGCGACCATATCGTCTCGGTCGCTCAACTCTACGGCGGCACCTACAACCTTTTCCACTACACCCTGCCCAAGCTCGGCATCCAAGTATCTTTCGTCGACGCAGACGATCCTGAGAATTTCCGTAAGGCCGTGAAGTCGAACACCAAAGCCTTCTACGGGGAAGGCCTTGGCAACCCCCGCCTCAACATCTTCCCGTTCGCCGAAGTGGCGAAGATTGCCCAGGAAGTCGGCGTCCCCCTCATCATCGATAACACCGCCCTCTCCCCTTACCTGAACCGTCCGTTCGAGCACGGCGCCAACATTGTCGTCCACTCGGCGACGAAGCACATCGGCGGCCACGGCACCTCGATCGGCGGCATCGTCGTCGACGGCGGCAACTTCAACTGAGGTAACGGTAAGTTCCCCGGCTTCACTGAACCCGACATGTCGTACCACGGCCTACCGCACTGGGAGGCCTTCAAGGCCTTCCCGCCGGCTGGCGGCGCCAACATCGCGTTCATCATGAAGATGCGCCTGCAGTTCCTCCGCGACGTCGGCAGCTGCCTCTCGCCGTTCAACGCCTTCTTACTGATCCAAGGCCTCGAGACACTGCACCTCCGCATGGAACGCCATTGCGCCAACGCGATGAAGGTCGCCCAGTACCTCGAAGCGCACCCGAAGGTGAAATGGGTCAACTACCCTGGCCTGAAGTCTTCGAAGTACCATGACCTCGCCAAGAAGTACCTGACGAACGGCTTCGGCGCGCTCGTGGGCTTCGGCGTGAAGTCCGGCCACGAAGGCGGTAGCAAATTCATCAACGCGCTTCAGCTCCACAGCCACGTCGCCAACATTGGCGATGCCCGCTCGCTCGCGATTCACCCAGCTTCCACGACGCACTCCCAGCTCTCCGCAGAAGAACGCGCGGCGGCCGGGGTCACCGACGACTACGTCCGCCTTTCCGTGGGCATCGAAGATATCGAAGACATCATCGCTGACCTCGAACAGGCGCTCGCTAAGGCCTAAGCAACCGAACAGAGACTGATCAGGGCAGGCCGCACGGCCTGCCCTTTTTGTTGCCTCACGCCTGGGTGGGGTCGCAATCGTGGTAATCCAAGAAAGCCTTGGCACCCTCGTCCCCCATGTAGGCGGCAAGTAACTTGGGGTCGGTCTTCGTTAGGTCGACCACGATGAGCCCATCGAGGCATCCGCCAAAACCCTCATCGACGTTAAAGGCAATGAGACGACCATTGAGTTTGAGGTAGTGCTTCAGCAAAACGGGTAGTGACTTCGCATCGGGCTCGAGATCGCTCACTAAGCCGGACACGTGCTCTAAATCAAAGGCGCTTTTTTGGAGGACCTCGAGGTCGTCGGCGTGCAAACTCATCGCCCGAGGCGGGTTCTTGCCGCGCACCAAGGGGGCCAAGTCGTCCGCCGAACGGTTATTCTGCAGGTATGAAAGGATGAGCTGCTTCGAGGCTTGGCCGTACTCCGGGTTGATACTCACTGGCCCGAACAAGAGGTGATACTGGGGAAAACGGGCGACATAGCGACCGATACCGCGCCAAAGTAGTGGCAGGCTCGTCGGCTTACGCTGATACTCCGCGCGAATGAAGGAGCGGCCCATCTCCAAGGCGGGGTCCATCCGGCGGAAAAAGTCCCCCTTGAAGTCAAAGAGCGTCGAGGTATACATGCCGTGCTTCCCCTTCAGCGGCAAGATACGGTCCGTGGGACCCAAGCGGTAACCCCCGACAATCTGGCTCGTCTGATCGTCCCAGAGGATGAGTTGGTCGTACCAAGCATCAAAAGGGTCGAGGTCGCATTCATTCCCCGAGCCCTCGGAGACGGATCGGAAAGTAAGTTCACGTAAGCGTCCGACTTCCCGCAAGGTATGCGGAAGTTCCGAACCTAAAAAACGATAGACCTTGAAGTGTCCGCTGGTCAGCAAGCAGTCCTCCGGCGGCAGGCTCTCCAGTTCCGCCCGCAGCAAGGCCGGCATGATCGGAGCAATCAAGGGAGCCCAAGACTCCGTCAGTTTGCGTCGTTCCGCGACTTTCCCCGCTGACTCCCGACTGGACAACAAATCGCAACGCAAGCGCATTAAACTGGTCGCTTCCTCATCGTCTGGGTGATCAGTGAGCTGCGCTGAGGGCACGGCCTTTGCCGTCCGAAGGTGGATAACCTTACCACGGTGCGAAAGAAACTCTCGCAGTAACATCAGGGTACGTGCCTTGGGGTGGAGCAGGCCCAAGGAATAGAAGAGCCGCGAGTTACCGCCCGAAATATGCAGCGGTACGATGGCGGCATTGGCTCGCCGGGCCAGGCGCACGACTTGCGGTGACCAGACTGGATCACGGACGGCACGGTGCTTTAAAGATAGATTAGATACCTCGCCCGCGGGAAACGTCAGGATACACCCGCCGGCCTTGAGATGGCTGAGGATTCGCCGGGTGCCCGCTAGGTTCCCCAGATCAGCTTGGTCCGGATTAAATGGATTCACTTCAATCAACCAAGGCCGGATGCCCGGAATCTGTGCCAACCACTTATTGCCGACCACCAAGGCATCCGGCCGAGCCCGCAGGAGGAAATCCATTGCCACAACCCCATCCGCTAGGCCGTGAGGATGATTGGCCATCACGACCACCGGACCTTGGCGGGGGATACGCGCCAAACAGCCATCGTCCCAAGAGGAAGATAACTGCCCCTCGACTTTAGCACTGGCAAAGAAGTCCGGCCGACCCGCAGCCATGATTCTCGCTAAGAACTCATCGAATTCGCGCGCCTTAAAGAAGCGATCCAAAAGCGGGGCCGACCAGCCCAAAGGACCTAGCGCTGTGCGAAGATCTGCCACATTTGCCCCATGCCTTACCTTTGTCATCGGTCCGCATCATAAATGACGAACGAGCGCTTAACACGTCAATTCGGTGACAATCCTGTGTCACGCTGGGCTGCTCAGAAACCAAAGAATTGGCGAGCATTCCGCGTCGCCACCTCGGCGACCTCATCGACGGGTAAGCCCAGGAGCTCCGCGGCTTGGGCGGCTATCTCCGGCAGGTAGGCGGGCGTATTCTCTTTACCCCGCACGGAGAGCGGGGCGAGATACGGCGCATCGGTTTCCAACATCAAGCGGGCCAGCCCTTGGGCCTTGAGCGCCGCGCGAATTTCATCCGCGTTCTTGTAAGTAATAATCCCCGTGAAGGACGCGCGCCCGCCGCGTCGATTGATCTCACGAACGGCGTCCGGCCCTTCGACGAAACAGTGAAAGACAACCTTACGCCAATCGACGCCACTCTCGTCGATGAGTTGAACGGAATCCGCGAAGGCGTGACGCGAATGGATGACGACGGGGCAATCAAACTGAAAGGCTAACGCCAATTGCCGGCGGAAGGCCAGCTGTTGCCAAGCCTTGACCTGCGCTGCCTCGGCGGCGTCGGCGGGGAGGCGAAAGTAGTCTAAGCCTATCTCGCCTAACGCGGCGGGCACTACGGAGTCGGCGAAGAACGGAGATAACGCCATGACGGTATCCTCCCAGCCCTCGGTGACATGGCAGGGGTGCAGTCCGACGGTATGCCGGAAAAAGTTAGGATGGTCGTGGGTCAACCGACGGTAGTCGGACCAATCATCGAGGTCGGTCCCAATCGCGACGACGCCTTCGACCCCAGCGGCCTTCACCTGCTCCAGCCAAGGCCCGAGTGTCCCAGCGCGGACCGCGGTGATCGGATGGCAATGGGAATCCAACAGGCGCATAAGGTCATTAGGGCACCCCATGGCCGCAGGGCAAGGTTTAGGTCGCCAAGACGCTTGTCAAAAACCGGTGGACCACCACCTTGCTCGCATGCGCTATTGGTTGATGAAATCCGAACCAGACGAATTCTCATTCGAGCAGCTCCGCAACCGTAGGACCGAGCCATGGACGGGCGTGCGTAACTACCAAGCCCGCAACTTTATGCGGGCGGCGACCGTGGGCGACCTCGTACTGTTCTACCATTCTAACTGCCCGGAACCTGGGATCGCCGGCGTGGCGAAAATCTCGAAGGCAGCGTTCACCGACCCCACGCAGTTCGACGCAAAGTCCGATTACTACGACCCCAAGTCCCCCCGCGAAGACCCGCGCTGGAGTTGCGTTGAAGTGGCCTATCACCAGACCTTCCAGCGACACGTCACCCTACCCGACCTCCGGGCCTGCAAGGCCCTCGGTGAGATGCTCATCTTGCGGCCTGGCAACCGACTTTCCGTCACCCCAGTGTTGTCCGCCGAGTTCAAGGCTATCTGCGGGCTCGGCCAAAAGTAAATTTTCACTCAGTGAACGCGCTTGGGCGGCTCGGCGTCGTGTCCATGGCTGCGACCATGGCCGTTCACGTGACCATGATGGTGTCCATGGGGCTTATAGAAACTATCTGGGTGGGTACGGGGCGATCGCTCGATTAACCACCAAACCGCAGCCGCCAGGGTTCCGCCCGCGGCGTAACGGACGAGGAGCACGGGCAGATCCGTCGTCGCCTGCCCCCAGCCGTACTTGGTCCACTCCGTCGTAAACTCCAAAATCAGGAATAGGATACTCCACTTGAAGAACACCTGCTTCAAGTTCCGCGGCCGCCGATCAGTCCGGAGAAAATAAAGGAAAGTGCCGAAGAGCGGCAGCAGGAAGAGCCAACGCGTGCGGTTAGGATCTGCATCCCCAAACAAGGCCTCGCGCACATGTTCGTAGGTCATCTGCAACGTAAAGCCATGCTCCGCGTTCTCGCGGATGATGAACGCTAAGCCGATGGCGAAAGTGGCAGCCTGAATTTTAACGAACAACCGAACTTTTTGTTTCAGCGTCACGTTATCAGCATAGGGATGCCCCCAGCGGAAACAAGCCCAACCTACCCCCACCAACTATTCTGGCTGCGGCAACCAAAGGGCTAAAATGGCCGCCGGAATAAAGAGGAAGGAAGCGTAAAGCAGGCATTGCCCAATCTCCATGGAGACCAGTCCGAAGAAGACCACGCCGATGGCCGAAAAAACCCGGCCTATATTGTAACTGAAGCCCGCCCCCGTCGTGCGCTGAAGCGTCGGAAAGAGCGGCGGCAAACACATCGTAAAGAGCCCAAAGACCCCCTGACAGAACCCGATGGCGCCATAGAAGGCGAAGGTTACCGGCAGGCTCCAACTAAAGAAGAAGGCGACCGCCATCAGCAGGAAGTAAGCACTGAAGAATCCGCACAAGGCCCGGCCATAACCGAAACGATGGGCGGCCCAGCCCGAAGCAAAATTCCCCACCACTGAACAAGCGATAACAGTGAACAGGGCCCACTTAATGACGCCCCCCTGATCGACGGCCGACACCCCGGGATGGTTCTTAATGAAGGCCTGTTGCCAATACATGAAGACCCAGTGGCCGGTCAGCGAGATGGCGCAAATTGCCACTGCCAACCAAGTGGAGCGGCGAATCCCGGGAGCAAAGAGGTCAGACAACGGGGGGACCTGGCGCCGGCCAGCTTCCGATTTCCATTCGTCCGTCTCGGGCACGGCATGCCGAATCCATAAGGTCACAAAAGCTGGTAATACTCCGATAAGGAAGACCCACTTGGGTTGTTTATCCAAATCCACAAAATAGCCCATGAGTGCGACCGACAGGATGGCGGCTAAGATCCCGAAATTGACCGCACATTGCAGGACAGCGGCAATCCACGGCCGCCATTTCTTGGGCCAAGTCTCGGAAAGTAACGAGGCCCCGATGGCCCACTCGCCACCGATGCCCAGCGCCGCGAGAAAACGGAAGATCATCAACTGCCACCAGTTCTGGGCAAAGAAAGCCAAGCCCGTGAACAGCGCATAAGTCAGGACGGTCAGAACCAACGTACGACTGCGACCCAAACGGTCACCAATATAGCCAAAAAAGGCTCCGCCTAACGCCCAGCCCAGCAGGAAAGCGCCCATAATAAATGCGCCATACTTTCGTACGCTCGGATCAGTCGTCTCTGTTCCCAGTAGCTGCGCGACGAAGACCGTGGCGACGAGCGTGTAAAGGTGCAGATCTAGCCCATCAAAGAACCAGCCCAGCCAGGCGGCGAAGCCAGACTTCTTCTGCTGCTCGGTGAGCTCGCTGAGCTTAGTCGCTTCCGCGGGGACGGTCGTCATGGTTGGCAAAAAAGAAGGCGGGCCGCTCGGCCCGCCTTGCTTAAAGGCTTACTTCTTGGCGTCGGCCTTCTTGGGGGCGGCCTTAGCGGGAGCCGCCGCGGTGTAGGGCTGGTTGGTCATCGCACCAGGAGCCACTTTCAAGAGGTTAGGCGACATGTCGGGGGCTTTGGCGTCACCATTAGCCCAAGAGAGACCACCGACTAAGATCTGGCGAAAGGTCGGATTGGTCCACACGTCTTCGCGGTGACCCATGGCGGTGTAGAAGACGCGACCCTTACCTTCATTGCGCGCCCAACAGTTTGGGTAGGCCGGACGCTTGTAGTCGTCGCCTTCGAGCGCCGGATCGTTGAAAGTCGTGAGGACGTGGATTTCCGGACGGAAGTCCTTCAGAGTGTACCACTCTTCGACGAAGGAGAAGGTGTCACCCACCTTCGCAAAGCCAGGGAAGGTCGGGTCGACGACCTTATTGACGCCCGCTTGCTGTTTACCGTGGCGAATGAACTCGGCCCCGAGGAAGCAGACGTAGCTGTCAGCCTTGTCGCCATGATTCTTGAAACGCTCCGGGCCCTTCTGCGACTCATTATCGGTATGGAAGGTGTCGGCCGCGGAGTGCGTGCCGACAAAGCCCTTACCGGCCTTCACGAAGTCAAAGAGCGCCTGCTTGCCCGCGAGAGACATCGGAGGGTTTTTGTCCGTCCCAGGGGAGCAGAGGTCGCCCGTGGTGTAGAACATCACGGTATCAAACTGCGCCAGGTACTCCGGCGAGAACTTCGCGCCATCCTTCGAGAAGACGAATTCCCAGTTATTCTCTTTACCGAGTTCACTCAGCTGCTTCTCGGCGAAGCTGGGCATGCCCTTCTTGTAGGAGATGACGTCGTGCTCGAAGCCGGAGGACTTGGTGAAGAAGAGGATCTTACGCTTAGGAGTATCAGCGGCCAAAGCCGAAGCGGCGAGGGCCAAAAGCAGGAGCAGGCGGGAGGTCATGGGGGTAATAAGATTGATAGCATAAGGGCACCCCCCTACCCACCCGCAAGCCGATTGAATCAAGCCGGGAAGGAGACACGGGGCGCCGGTAGGTTACGGGACATTTCTTCCACCCGATAACCAAAGCCCGGCCCCGCCACGGTGGCAGCGTCGACCTGTCCGCCTTGGCGGAGATAGAGGCCTGGGTGCACCTGCGCCTCGGGAGCCGAAGCCGCTGGATAAAACTGCATACCATTCGTTTCAATTCCCGCAATGGTCGGAGCGTGCAAGCCGAGCAGAACATGGGTGACCTGGGCCAACATTGGATTCGTTAGGTCCTGCACCATTAACTGCATGCCGTGCGCCCGCGCCCAGCAGAGGCTGAGCAACGCTCCCGTCTGCGTCTTGCAGGTCTTCAGTGCCACGCCGGTCCAGCCCAGTTCGCGACCAAGCCGCACAAGGCGCCAGTCATGCGCACTTTCGTCGAGGAACAGCGGACAACGATTGCTGACGGAATGGACATCAATGCGATGCGCTTCGAGTTCATAGGGGAACGGCTGCTCGACGTAGCTGAGCCGGCTCCAAAGTTCCGGGAGTTCGACTTTCACTCGGTCGAGCACGCCATTGACGTAGGCAGGGTCGGTGACGGTGCAATTAAAGTCGGCCGTGAATAGCTCGACGCCGCCGGCCAGGCCAATTTCAGCGACGCGCCGAAGGCGTTCAAAATCCCAGCCGGCATCATCGCCGCGCAGCTTCACCTTCAAGGCCTTGAGTCCGTCGCGACGAATCCACTCATCTAAACTAGTCGGGTAAGCATCGGCCACGAGGTTTGCTCCCGCTTCCGCAAGGGTCAGATAGTCGAGCCCACCCACGAGGTGCCAGGCTAGCAAAGCACTGACCGCCGGGGTGCGAAAGTAATCAGACGGGTAGCGGCCAGCAAAGGAAACACCCGGGGCGTCCGCCGCCGGTTGCACAAAGGCCGCGAGGTCATGGTTCATCCAAGGCTGCCGATAGGTCTCATACGTAGGCACCGCGTTCGCGACGCCATAGGCATCATGGAGCGCCAGGTCGAAGGCGGAGGCGCAGACTAAGGCCGCTAACTTCGGAATACGCACGCCTGGCGGCAGGGTTTCATTGAAGCTCTTCAGCAGCGCCGGCAAGACGGCCTCCAAAAAGTCATGGCCAATCTCCATCGCATGCCCCCGGGCGGGAAACTGTGCATAGGCCTCGGCCAGCAGGTCGCAGAAATCCTGCAGTGCGTTCAGACGCACCGCATAGGACAAAGATGAAGGCCAGACCCACTGGACGCTTAAAGGCGTCTCACCCCACCCTTGCGCCCGCATGCCGTCCGCCCGTGAAACGGTTAGGCAGACCCGCGCGCAGACGACCTCGGTCAACGTATCGCGTCCAAACTTCAGCGGTACGCGCGTCTGCACCGGCAAGGCATACCAGCGAACTGCCCGGATGCGGACGTCATGCGGATTAACAACCATGGCTTAATCCTGCAATGCTTGGCCCGCCGTCTCGCGACCTAGGTAGGCAATGCCTAAACCCGCCAAATAAACCAAGGTGATGGCGGCGGCGGCGTGCTGATAGCCGCCCAAACTCTTCACCAGATAACCGCTGAGCAAGACGAACGGCACCGCGACTAAGCGGCCCGTGTTATAGCAGATACCCTGCCCCGTCGCCCGCACGCGGGTCGGAAAGAGTTCGGGTAAATATAATGGCATGAAGCCGAAGAACGCGGTCGCCGTCATGCCGAGGACAAAGATTTTTAGCGCCAAGAAGGCGGGAAATACCTCGAACAAAAGCGGCCCATCCCAGCTCGCGGGCGTGCGGTAGATCCACGCCGTCGAAGCGCACGCGAACACACAGAGTAGTTGATAGCCCAA
>CAIYAN010000244.1 GCA_903924185.1 uncultured Opitutia bacterium
CGCAATGAACCCGTCCATCGAAAAAACGCCGTCCGTCGCGATGAGCTTCACGCGGGCATCCTTAGCCTCGATGAGCTTCGCTTCGAGATCGGCCAGGTCGTTCGTCGTGTAGCGAAAGCGCTGGGCCTTACACAAGCGGATACCGTCGATGATGGAGGCATGATTAAGGGCGTCCGAGATGACCGCGTCTTCCGGCCCAAGAATGGTCTCGAAGAGCCCACCATTGGCGTCCCAGCAAGATGAATAGAGAATCGTGTCTTCCGTGCCGAGGAACGCGCTGATGGCCTCTTCCAATTCGCGGTGCAACGTCTGGGTGCCGCAGATGAAGCGGACCGAAGCCACCCCGTAGCCCCACCGTTCCAGCGCGGCCGCAGCCGCTGCCTTCACCTTCGGGTGATCGGCGAGGCCGAGGTAATTATTGGCGCAGAGGTTAAGAACTTCGCGGCCATCCTTCAGCCGAACGCGCGTGCCTTGAGCGGAGTCGATGAGCCGCTCCTGCTTAAAGAGGCCGCTAGCGCGGACGTCGCTTAAGCGTTGGGCGAGGATGCCTTCGAGGGGGCCGTACATAGGCGTTAGATTTGCGTCCAATCGAGGACAACTTTGCCAGATTGTCCAGATAACATGGCCTCGAAACCGGTACGGAAGTCGCGGGCGGGAAGGCGATGCGTGATCGCGGGCGTAACGTCCATCCCAGACTGCAGCAAGGCGATCATCTTGTACCAGGTCTCATACATCTCGCGGCCGTAGATACCCTTGATGTGCAGGCCGCGGAAGATGACCTTATTCCAATCGATGGCCGCCTTGCCTGGGATAATCCCGAGCAAAGCAATCCGACCACCGCACGCCATATTATCTAAAACCTGATCGAGGGCGCGGGCACTGCCCGACATCTCAAAGGCCACGTCGAAGCCTTCCGTCATGCCGAGTTCGCGTTGCACCTCTTGGAGGTTTTCCCGGGAGACGTCGACCGCACGGGTGGGCCCTAACTTACGAGCGAGCTCTAAGCGCCAGGGGTTGACGTCCGTGATGATAATCTTGCGGGCGCCGGCGGCCTTCGCGATCGCAATCGACATGATGCCGATGGGACCCGCGCCAGTGATGAGGACGTCCTCGCCAACCAGATCAAACGATAAGGCGGTGTGCACTGCGTTGCCCAGTGGGTCGAAGATGGCGGCGACATCGTCGGGAATGTCATCGGGAATCGGCACGACGTTCTCCATCGGCAAAGATAGGAGTTCAGCAAAAGCACCGGGGCGGTGAATGCCGACGCCCTGCGTATGGGCACAAAGATGGCGGCGACCAGCGCGGCAGTTCCGGCAGTGCCCGCAGACGATGTGGCCTTCGCCGGAAACACGCTGGCCCTTACGCAGGTGCGTCACCTCGCGGCCAAAGTCCTCGACGACGCCGACATATTCATGCCCAACGGTCAGGCCGAGCGGCACGGTCTTTGCCGCCCAGTCGTCCCACTTCCAGATATGAACATCCGTCCCGCAAATCGCGGCTTTCTGGATACGAATGAGGACATCGCGGTCGCCAATGGTGGGCACTGGTACGTCGGCCAACCAAAGGCCTTCGCGGTCTTCTTTTTTTATTAAAGCTTTCATCAAAAGTCGAATTCGGTCGTTTAGGTACGAATTACGGTAAGGGCAGTGACTTGCGGTGGAAAGGAAATGCCCACCCTTGGGGTGATTTTTTGTTGAGCGGGCTCGGTCAAATCGACAGGGTTATGCTTATGTCCAATCCCCAGGACCCCTCACCCCCAGAACTTCCGCCGCTCGACGCCGCGGCATCGGGTGTTCCTGTCGAGGTCGAGACCGAAGACGGCTTAGGACAAAAACGGGCGAAGCGGACTTTTTGGCAGCGCGTCGGCGGCGAAGGGTTCATCGCCTCGGTGGCCATTCACGTGGTCCTGGTGCTCATCGCGGCCTTCCTCATCATCTCCGTGTCCAAGGAGTCGGCCAAGAAGGACCCAAACTCCTTC
>CAIYAN010000245.1 GCA_903924185.1 uncultured Opitutia bacterium
AGGTTGGCGCTGATACCCGGGCGGGCACCATCACCGGCGGCGAAGGAAACCTGACACGGAAATACGCGGAGGTCGGGGGTCTTCACATCGGGCGTCCCGAACGGGGCGAGGAAGGTCACTTGGCCTTTCTTGGTCAGGCCGGGAATGGAGTCGAACGTGATGGTCGCCTCGCGGCCGAGGGATAGGCGCGTCGCCGCAAACTCGTTGAGGTTCACATCCACGCGCAGGACCGAGACATCGGAGACGCGCAGCAAGAGCGTCCCGCTATTAATCGACTGCGCACCGATGACGACTTGGCCTTCGACGAGGTTGTTCGAGTCAGACACCATGCCGTCGTGCGGAGCCAGGAGGACGGTTTTGCGGACATTCTCTTCGGCCTTTTCAAAACGGGATTGGGCGACGTCGCATTGCAGTTTCGTCACTTCATAAGCGGTGCGAGCGTCTTGCAGTTCGCGATCCGAAACGAAACCCTTCTCGCGCAGGGCCTCGGCACGCTTGAGGTCGCGCGTGGTCTTCTCGAGGTTGAGCGCTTGGAGTTGAACGTTACGACGGGCTTCGTCTTGGTCGGCCTTCACCAACAAGGGATCGAGCTCGATAAGGATAGCGCCTTTTTTGACGACCTGGCCGTCCTTGACGTGGATCTTCTGAATCTTGCCGCTCACTTCAGCCTTCACGTCGCTGAAGATGACGGGGCGGACATAGCCGGCCGCATCGACGGTTTCCTCGATATCACGGATGGCCACAATGGATTCAATCGGGTTCTGCGACGCTCCGCCCTTCGCGCCTCCACCCGTGCGGCGACCGCCCTTCTTGGCGTCGTCCGGCCACCAATACACGGCAGCCGCGGCCACGAGGGCAACGGCGGTGAGAATAATCAGGTTCTTCTTAAGGCTCATGGGTTGGCAGGCAAAGGGGGTAAAGGTTCGTCCAGCGACAGCCCGGCACCAACCTTCGCTTCGGCAGTTTCTAGCGAGAAGCCGTGACGCGCGAGCAATGAGCCGTCCAGACGGGCGACGCGGGCGGAGGCGGAGCGGGCGTCCAGTAAGGACTGGATCCAATTCAGTTGCGAGGCATCCAAGGCCGCCTGCGCCTGCAGGACGCGCAAGATATCGGATTGGCCAGCGGCGTAGCGGGCCCGTTCGCCTTCATAGGACTGGCGCTGTAAAGCCAATGCCGAGGTAGCGGAATCGACGCGGGCGCGAGCGGCTTCGAGGTCCCGCCAAGTGGCGCGGGCATTGAAGACCAGATTCTGGCGGACGTCCGCCAAGCGGAATTCAGCCTGCTGGCGAGCCCGTGAGGCGGAGCGCAAGTTAGCCGCAGATTCGCGGGAGCCGAGCGGCAAGCGGTAGGTCAAGCTGATGCTATTACTCCAACCGGAGGAATCACGGAGGCCATTGTACGCCTGATTCAGTCCGGCGACCGAAGGCCCCAAGTTAGCACCCGAGAGCGTGAGGTCGAGCTGAGGGGCGTCGTTCTGCCGAGCGGCCTCTAAGGTCGAGTTGGCTTGGGCCAACGCGGAGAGCTGAATAGCGGTGTCGAAATCGAAGTTGGCCGCCTGGCGAATCCACTGGGTGAACGGCTCTGGGGCGGCGACCGCGACCGCCGGGATCGCTTCCACGAGAACCGCCTGTTCGATTTCGGCAGCGTCGCCCCGGCCGAGCGTTCGGCGCAGGCGCATCTCTGCTCCATCGACAGACTGCTGCGCGTTTAAGACGGCGACCTTCTGGTTGGCCACCTCGGCCGCGGCCTGCAATTCTTCTAAGGCCGTGGCATCGCCGAGCCGACGCTTCGCTTGGACCTGCTCCAATAAAGACTCCGCCGAGCGGAGGCTAGTTTCGCGTAACGCCACCAACGTGCGCGCCCCGGCGAGACTCCAATAGGCAACTTCCGTGTCGCGGATGAGATCCAGCGCCGAGGCCCGCAGTGCGAGCCGAGTGCGCGTGGCGCCTTCCTTGGCGGCGATTAACGCGGAGAGGTTTACGGCCCGACCGGCACCGGCCAACAAGGGCTGCGTATAGCTTAGGCTAGTCCCAAGGTCGAAATTTGACGCCGTCGAGTTGAGACTACCGCCATCGGACCATAAGCGCGACAT
>CAIYAN010000246.1 GCA_903924185.1 uncultured Opitutia bacterium
GACATCGTCGGCCTGGATTCCTCGATCATCCACCACCCCACGACGTGGAAGGCTTCGGGCCACATCGAAAACTTCACCGACCCGCTGGTCGATTGTAAGGAGTCCAAGATGCGCTACCGCGCCGACCAGTTGTTCTTCGCTCCCGTCCGCGTGGCGGGCGAGACCATCGGTTATATTTCCGTGCTCGAAGACGAGACGATGTCAGCCAAGGCCGAAGAGATGGCTAATGAGATGAAGCGTAAGCTGGCCAAGCAGGGCGCCCTCGAGCCGCTCACCCTCAAGGACTATACGGAGGCTAAGCCCGAGGAGCATGCCCTCATTCCGTCGCCCGCGACCGGGAAGCCAGGCTCCCTGACGCCGCCGCGCTCGTTCAACATGATGTTCCAGACGTATGTCGGCGCCATGCAGGACGCTTCCGCAACGGCTTACCTTCGCCCCGAAACGGCGCAGGGTATCTTCATTAACTTTAAGAACGTGGTCGATACCGGCCGCGTGAAGTTGCCGTTCGGTATCGCCCAAATCGGTAAGGCCTTCCGTAACGAAATCAACCCGCGCAACTTCATCTTCCGCTCCCGTGAGTTCGAGCAGATGGAAATCGAATACTTCATCGCCCCGTCGGCCGATTGGCAGACCGCCCACCAGGGCTGGATCGAGGGCTGCCTCGCTTGGTTCGAGTCCATCGGTATCCCGCGGGCCAAACTCTCGCTCTACCCGCACCCGACCGAGAAGCTCGCCCACTACTCCAAGGGTACGACGGACATTATGTTCGAGTTCCCCTTCGGCGTGCAGGAACTGCAAGGCGTCGCCGCCCGCGGCGACTTCGACCTCACGCAGCACAGCGATGTGTCCGGCACCAAACTTGATTGGTTCGACGAAGCCGCCAAGGCCCGCTTCATCCCGCACGTCATCGAGCCGTCCGTCGGCGTCGACCGCGTGTTCTTGGCGCTACTCACTACGGCCTACCACGAAGATGAGGTCGAAGGCGAAAAGCGCATCGTGCTCCGCTTGCCGGCCCGCGTCGCCCCGTTCAAGGCCGCGGTCTTCCCGCTGCTAAAGAATAAGCCCGCCCTCGTTGAGCGCGCCGAAGCCCTCTACCGCCGACTGAAGAAGCGCTTCAACGTTTTCTACGACGAGTCCGGTAACATCGGCCGCCGCTACCGTCGCCAGGATGAAATCGGCACGCCCTTCGGTATCACTATCGACTTCGATACGATTGAGAAGGACGCCGGCGTCACGGTCCGTAACCGCGATACGCTGGAGCAGGTCCGGATGACGGAGGACGAAGTCGTCCGCTTCCTCGACGAGCAGGTTAACGGCTAACCGCCGTCGCGCCCGCCAGTTCTTCCGCCATCCGCGCAATCCGTCGCTTCCCGCAAAGGGAGGCGGCGATCGTGAGGTTGCGGAGGCCTTGCGGTAGGTGCGCGAGGAAGTCCGCCCGGCCTTGCTTACGGCCGAGGAAGGCGTAGGCGCCGCAGGCCTGCAGCAGGCGCTGGGTGGCGGCGATATGCAGGAGGTGCGAGAACTCGTCGAGCGAGCCCTTCCAGTCAGCGACTTCGCGGGCGTGGTCTTCAATCTCGATTCGCCAGAGGTCCATATCCTTGCAGGTGAGGTAGGGGTCGAAGACGAGCGAGGCGTAGTCGTAGAACTGGCAACCGAGGCGCGCGCCTTGGAAGTCAATTAGCCAAGCTTGGTCTTGGCGGACGAGAATGTTCTGCGATTGGAAGTCGCGGTGCACGAGTACCTGCGGGCGGCCGCTCAGTTCCTTGGCGAGCGTGGCCATCTCATTCTGAAGGTCGCGGTCAACCTTGCGGCCGGCGAGGACATTGTCCGTGAAGTACTGGCGCTCCCAAGCGTAGAGCTTGTCACCAAAGGGCTCCATCAAGGGCACGCCGGCGGTCTGCACGGCTTCCGCCCCGAGGCGATGGAGATGGCCGAGCTGCTCCAGCGCCGAGGCGACGGCGGGCCAAGGGAAGGTGGGCTGCTGGGTGAGCGAACAGAGGTCGGTGTCACCGAGATCCTCCATCACGAGCACGCCGGCGTCGGTATCTTCAGCGAGGACCTGCGGGACGTTGATACCTGCGGCGAAGAGCGCGTGACCGAGGCTTCCGTAGCCGAGGTTCTCCGGCCGGGCATCGTCATAGATGCACAGCATCGCAGTGCTGCCGTCAGGCTTTGCCACCCGGTGGAAACGTCGTCCCGAGCCACCTTTAATCGGTGCTTCGCCGGCTGTGAGGGTGTAACCAAACAGCTTGGCGGCATCGGCGGTGGCGATCGCTCCGCGGACGGGCTTTTCGATTTCGGCTTTCACCTGTTGGTATTCTGCCACGGTGCCCAAGTCATGCCAGTGGGCGGAGGGGTCGAGGTACCCCTGTACCGAGCCCGGCGTGGCTTGGACGCGGGTGAGAAAGTGCTCGACGAGTGAGACGCTCGCCGGCGGCACGCCCGCGGCGAACGCGCGCGTGACGAAGCAGATTCCAGTGTATTGATAAGCTAAGTCGCTCTTACCGAGGCGATCGCGGAGGTCCGTCACAAAGCCGTCATCCGTGATGCGCACGTTAGCGTTCGGGCCTTTCTCGCGCACGACAAGCGTGGCTTCGGCTCCGTTCGTGATATGGTGCGCATAGGCTTCAGCGAGCTGGACGTCCGAGAGGATATCACCATTCCAGACCACGAGCTGCGTGTCTTCCGCCGTCAGGAATTGATTGATATTAGCCAACCCGCCGCCGGTTTCGAGCAGCACGGGTTCATGGACAAACCGGATTTCGGCGTCCTGCCAGCGGCCCGTCGGAAAGGCCTGCGTCCACGCTTCCGGGCAGTGGTGCGTATTAATGAGGAAACGGCGCGTGCCGGCGGCGTAGAGCTTCGCGAGCGCGCGCTCAACCATCGGCTTACCGCCCAAGGGGAGCAGTGGCTTCGGACAGTGCTCCGTCAGCGGACGCAGGCGCGTGCCGAGGCCGGCACCGAGGATAAAAGCGGTCTTGGGAAAATCAGGCATGGGAAGGGGGTTGGGCGGAGCAGGCAGGGCAGATGCCGTAAATCTCCATCACATGGGTCAGGTCTGCAAAGCCTTTACCTCGGGCGGCGGCTTCGAGACGGCTGGTGTCGCAGCCAGGCAGACGTTCGATGCGGCCGCAACGCCGACAGATGACGTGGTGGTGATGGTGCCCCGGGGAGACGAGGGCGTAGAGGCTACGGCCCCGCTCGAGCGGGTGGCGTTGTAGGATGCCGGCTTCATCCAAGGCGCCGAGACTACGGTAGACGGTCACGAGATCCAAAGTGCCATCCCCAGCAGCGGCGTGAATTTCCTCGGCGCTCATTGGGCGGGTGGCTTCGGCCAAGATGTTGAGCATGGCTAATCGTGGGGTGGTGACCCGGAGCGAGCGCTCTTTCATCCGCAGGACCGCCGCTTCGACCCGGGGCAGGGGGCTCCCCCCGCAACATTGGTCGTCGTGTCGATGTCCCTGGGCCATGGGGGTAGTTTGCTGAGCCTTATGACGTGGCAACACCGAATGGCCACTTGCCAGCCGTCCCGGTCTGGTTTCTCTCGTGTCACGCATGTCCGACCGTCCGGTCCAGTCTGCGGCCCCGCGTGAGCTCGGGCCGAC
>CAIYAN010000247.1 GCA_903924185.1 uncultured Opitutia bacterium
ACGGGCATCTGGGCATTGAGCGGGTAGACGTCGAGGATGCCGCCGCGCAGGGCGTATTCGCCGGGTTGTTCGCAGAGCGCTTCGTGGTCGTAACTAAAATCCACGGCGAGGCGTTGGGCGAAGGCCCGTAGCTCGAGGGTGTCGCCTTTGCGGATAACCATCTCCGCGCGGGCGGCGATTTCAGGCGCGGGCGACCGGCGGGCTAAGGAACCCGGTGTGCACGCGATGAGTAATGGTCGTTGGGCATCGTGGCTACCATGGCGCAGCAGGGAGAGCACGCCGAGTAAGTCGCAGTCCGCCTCGAAGGCGGGAACAGCGGCGTCGGCTTCGGTCAAGGTTCGGGCGACGGGCTGCGCACCGTTCAGCAAGGTCAAGAGCTGCGCCGTCTCTTCCGCCAAGGTTTCCGCCGCACCGAGGTTGGAGGCGAGCAGGACAATGACGCTATGGGCGGCGCCCTCCGAACAGGCTACGGGCGCCCAAGCGTGCGCGGGCACGCCGGTTAGGGCACGGCGTGGCTGAACAGACATCCCGCTATCCAGCGGGGACGTGTTCATTCGTCAAACGCACAACGAGGAAAAGCGCCGCTTTCAGCTGATCAGTAGCAGTCGCGGTGAATCGGGGGTGTTTTCGGGCGCCCGATGGATGCATGGCAGAACAGGGCTGCCGGGCCACTGCGTGGCGATGCGCCAAAGGGAAAACTTTCCAAACGGGTAGGGATGCGCAGTCGGCACCGGCGCGTAATGGAGATCGTAGGAACAGTCAGATAGAAACTCGGCGAAGCCAGCGTCGTCCGCACCGCCGTATTCTCTTAGCAACGCCGCCCGAATCTCGGGTTGGTCCACCTTCCGCCTGGCCACTTCGTTAGCTAGGCCTTCGCTGCAGGCGCCGTGGTAGGTGCAGAGCCAGGTGTCGACCTCGACCGGTGCGCTGTCGACGTGGAAAGACATCACGTCCGTCGGCACAGTGCCGGCGTCTACTCCGCGGATGCAGTCATAGATGCAGTTCAGCGACGGGGCGAGGTCGTGGGCGCGTAGAAGTTCCTGGTCGGCGAGCAGGGCCTCGGCCGCGAGCTGGCCGGCGGGGCTGAGGTCGAGGGCCTGGAGGCGTTCGTCGTCGATGGTCACGATGCCGTTCCCTGTGCCCAACTGGGCAATCACCTCGGCATAGTCGCCTGGTAACGTACGTTCCCAGCAGAGGGCATTAACATCGCCCGCAAAGGGCGTAGCGAGGAGCTCGGTGAAGCTCCGTACCTGGCGGACGCGCTGCGTGGCGTTGGCCATCCGGCTCAGCGGAAGAGCTGTTGGCTGAACCAATAAAGCGCGTTGCGCCAGTGCGTCGGGTCGTGCCCGTTGCCATCCACGTGCCAGACGTGCGGAACTTCCTTTTCCTTGAGGTAAGTATGCATGCCTTGGCTGATGCTCAGTAAGCCATCGCGATTACCGCAGGAAACCCAGAGAAGCTTCAGTTGCTTTTTGGCGGCCACCGGGTCGGGGAGCAGCGTGGCGGGCGGTTTCGTGTTGGGAGCCGCGGAGAAGCCGCCTACCCAGGCGAAAGTGTCGAGATGGCTTAACCCGAAGTTGAAGGTCTGGCCGCCGCCCATGGAGAGACCAGCGAGGGCGCGCTGCTCGCGCTTGGCGTCGGCACCGTACTTCTTTTCGATGGTCGGAATCACGTCGTCGAGGAGGTCGCGTTCAAAGTTGGCGAAGGCCGGTGCGGCGGCGTAGATATCGCCCGTGGCGCGGTCATCTTTGCGGGCCCGGCCGTTCGGTAAGACCACAATCATCGGCTTGGCTTTGCCGGCCGCGATGAGGTTGTCGAAGAGCACGTCGACTTTGGCAAAGCGTTGCCATTCGTTCTCGTCGCCCCCGATGCCGTGTAAAAGGTAGAGCACCGGGTAAGACTTATCCTTGCTGTAACCTGGGGGCGTGTAGACCTGTAGACGGCGGGTGGTGCCGACGGTCTTGGATACGTACTCGATGCCCTCGAGCTTGCCGCGGGGAATATCTTCTTGGCGCTGGAAGATGCTCGCCGGCGGTTCGCCGTAGGCGGGCTTGTCATCAGGACCAAGCACGATGGGTCGTCCCTTCTCGGTTTTGGCCTTCGCCGGTTGTGCCGTAGGTGTGGTGGGCTTGGTTTCTTCGGCCGCGCCCGCAGCCCGTGTGATTAGGCTGAAGGACAGCAGACCGAGCAGGAGGGCGGGGCGCATGGAAAGGAAGTTAGCATCGCCCG
>CAIYAN010000248.1 GCA_903924185.1 uncultured Opitutia bacterium
CCGAGTGGGCGTGATGTGGGATGGCTTGGCGAAGTCCGATGCCAACGGCGTCTTCCAACCCGACGAACTCCTCGCTTCCGAAGATAAGGTCATCCGCGCGCTCGCCGACGATAAGATGACTGCCCGCTTGCGCAAATATAATGTCCGCGAGCATAGCCGCGGGGGCGATCCGCGCATCATGCGCCAGGTCTTCATTGCCAGCGAAATCTCCCTGCAGCGCAACCTGATCAGCGGCGGGATGGAGACTGTCCGAACCGCCAAGGAACTCAGCCGAGACGGCACCCTGGTCGAGTCATCCTGGAGCTGCCGCGAGTTTAATGGCGCTAACGGGGAAATCACGAAATCCGGCGAGGATCTTTTAGAAGGCCTGGTGATTCCTGAACTCGACTACCTGCGCCAATTCAGCCGCTTCTACGACCTCAAGGCCGGCAAGATGTCGGAACCCCTCCTGCGTAAACTTGACCTCATCCGACGCAGCCCCACCCCGCACCTCGAACTGCGGGCTTACCAGATGCAGGAGCTCTTCAAGGTGGCCAGCCAACGACCTGAGGCTTGGGGCCTGCTCTACTCGCCTTCGGCCCAACGCGACGCCGACCAACTACGCCGCATCACGCAAAATGCGCTGAGCCCTTACGATTTCCTCTTTAAGGATAAGTGGGCCGACGTTCAACTAGAGCTCCGAGCGTTCCTGACGCGCCAGACGGGGGCGACGTACGCCGAGGAAGCGCGCTTCTGGCGCCGCACGCTGGGCGACCTACAATCGAAGAAGCTGATTTTTGTTGGTACCGTGGGCCGCGACGGCAAGCCGGCGCTGCGCGAAGTACTCAAGAACGGGACACTCTACGGCCTAGATAGCGACGGCAAGCCGGCGCTGCTCTTCCGCGCCGATGCCACGGGCAACCTGACTCGCGTCAACGAACCCGCCCTCCTCTCGCCGCTCCTCCGCCTCTCTGGCACCGTCACCGAAGCCGCCCAAGCGGCCGGCATCCCGGCCGGGCTCACCCCGCCCGACGGCGGCTGGGAATCTATCCTCCAAGGACGCGACCTCTAAACCATGGCCAAGCCCGACCAATTCCGCCTGCGCTGGAAAGGTGCTGTCACCGGCCCCTTCGCCTTGGCACGTATCAGTGAAATGCTCCGTGCCGGCGAAATCAGCTTAGTGCACAATATTGAAGTCAGCGGATCGTGGATGACCATTCGGGATTACTTCCGAACAATCGGTCTCAACCGGGGCTCGCTGCTCCCACCGATTAGCCCATTCACTGCGCGCGACGACCAAGACCTGCCGCCCCCACCCCCCGGGGCAGCGGGCACCATCCAGGCACCCGGGACACCCGCATCATCGCCCACGTCTGCCGCCGGCGAAGCACTGGAGCGCAACGTCCGCGAAGGGTATCTCTGGTGCGGCTCAACGTTCCTCTTCCCACCGCTCTTCGCGGTCGTCGTACCGCTCTGGGAAAAGACCGTCGGCACGCTCCCGTCGTCCTCTAAATATACGCTTTTCATCTTCGCGACGCTGCTCGGCTGTAGCCTCCCGCTGTGGTTAGTTCAACGGGTGGGCCGCCAAATCAGCCAAGAGGGTCTGGCTGAAATCTCCCAGGCTCAAAGCCGCCTCTGCCTCGTTTTAGCAGGCCTAGGTGCGGTTTTTTGGCTTTTTATGTTCTGGTTCCTCGCCAAGCCCAGCCTCTAAGGGACGCAATCGGCTTGACGGACTGCCCCACTCCGACTGACATCACGACCCGGTTTACGGTAGCGTAGCTCAGTTGGTTAGAGCGAGGGACTCATAAGCCCTAGGTCGGCAGTTCAATTCTGCCCGTTACCACCAAACCGGTGATTTTTTAACCCAAGAAGTGCCGCTTTACCGACCGCGGACTGCACTGGAAACAAAGCA
>CAIYAN010000249.1 GCA_903924185.1 uncultured Opitutia bacterium
GGAATCGGGCCCTGGCCATTCTCGCCGTAGGCGATGTTAGCGGGAGCGACGAGGAGGATTTTTCCGCCCTTACCAATCATAGGGACAGCTTCGGTCCAAGCAGGGATGACACCATTCAGGGGGAACTCGGCCGGGGCGTTGCCACGGGTCGCAGTGGAGTCGAAAACCTTACCATCAACGGTCTTGCCCGTGTAGAGGCACTTGACGGTGCTCGCGGCGGTGGGCTTGGGGTCGGTGCCGGGGGTGATGATCTTGTAGCGGAGACCAGAAGCGGTCTTCTTGAATTCCTTATCGGCGTCAATCTTGGCGAGGAAAGCCTCGTTCTGGGCGCCCCAGCGCTTGGCCTTACCGGCGACGCGTTCGCCGATCATCTTCTCGGCACCAGGGATGATTTCCTCGGCCTTAAACTTCGGCGTCTCGTTCTTAAGGGCGGCGCGCATGCCGTCGAGCAGAGCGGTCACTTCCTCATCGGAAAGGTCGAGCTCCGTGGCGATGGACGCCCATTGAGCCTGACGGACCAGGAAGAATCCCTGGAGGAAGAAGGCCTGTTTCTGTTGTTCGGGGGTGAGGTCTTTCACGATGGGTGCGGGTGGAGGGGTGAGGGCAGGAGCGGCAGCCGGAGCAGCGGTCGCGATGGCGGGCTTAGCTTCATCGGCGGCGTGGAGGGACGCGGCGGCAAAGGCCAACGCGGCGAGGGCGGGGAGTTTCATGGGGAAGGGTTGGTATCCGAATTAAGCCTGTGGGGGAAGCACCTTTGCGTGTTCCTGGAGGGAATTCACGGTCAAGGGGCGGACTTTGAGGGACTTGATACCGAGAACGGCCGCGCGGGCAGCGTTCATGGTCGAGGCCATATAGACGCCACGGAGGACGGCCTCGGCGCGCATCGCATTCTCATCCTTGCGGGGCAGCATACCGGCCGCGGTATTCACAATCATCTGAAGTTGGCCGTTCTTCAGGAGGTCGAGCACGTTAGGGCGAGAGCCTTCGGAGATTTTTCCGAGCTTGGTGACCTTGACGCCAGCGGCTTCGATAGCCGTAGCGGTACCACTGGTGGAATAGACGCTAAAACCGAGCGTTGCCAGTTCGCGAGCCACGGCGACCGCGCCGTCCTTATCACGATCTTTAACGGAGAGGAAAACGCTGCCGGTGGTAGGCAAAGCTGGCTGCGCGGCCATCTGCGCCTTGGCGTAAGCCATGCCGAGGTCGTCGTCGACACCCATCACTTCGCCGGTCGAACGCATTTCCGGCGAGAGCGCGACGGGCGCACCCGGGAAACGGTTGAACGGGAAGACGGATTCTTTGACGGACCAATAGGGCGGGCGGATTTCCTTGGTGAACTTCAAGTCCTTTAGCTTGGCGCCGAGCATGCAGAGCGAAGCGAGCTTAGCGAGGGGCACCCCAATCGCCTTGGAGACGAACGGGATGGTGCGCGAGGCGCGCGGGTTGACCTCCAACATAAACACGGTGCTGTCCTTGATGGCGAACTGGATGTTCATGAGGCCGATGACCCGGAGGCGCTTGGCGAGCGCATGCGTGATGCGACGGACTTCGTCGATGATGGCCGGCGAAAGGGTGTGCGGAGGAAGCACCATGCCGGCA
>CAIYAN010000250.1 GCA_903924185.1 uncultured Opitutia bacterium
ACGCAACATCGCCCGCGACTCCGCTAGGTCAGCAGGCTTATTCAACGCGCTGTCGCCAAGGGCAACCGTGGTATCGGCGCCAAGGATGAGGGCAGACGGAAACTTCCGCGCGACGGCCATTGCCTTGAGCCGAGCATTATGGAGCACCATGACCCGTGGGTCGGTTGATGGGTCCTCGTGTTCCGTCACGGCGGCGACTTCGACGGAGTGCGGTAGGCCGACTTCGCGAAGGAGCTCCGTGCGTCGAGGCGAGGCGGAAGCCAAGATGAAGCGGAGCGGTGCGGGCACGCGGAGTTCATGAAGGCGGGCGCGGCCTTTGACAAGCCGCGACCCAACCGTGCTTTCGTCTTTCACTCTCGGAGAAACCTCGACAGAGTCGCCCCAGCCTCATGCGCCCCGCCCTGCTACTCTTTCTTGCCTGTGCCACTTGGGCGTCGGCCGCTGTGAACAGCGCCCGCGACTTCCTCAAGAAGCCCGACGCCTGGTACGCTTCCGCCGAAGCTAAAGAGACGGCGACCATCCTCCTTTCCTATCAGGCCGACTCGGGGGGCTGGCCCAAGAACACCGACACGGTAACCAAAGCCTACACAGGCAAGCGCTCCAGCCTTCAGGCGACCTTCGATAACGGCGCGACCCTCGACGAGCTACGTTTCTTGGCCCGCGTATTCAACGCGACCAAGGCCGAGGCCTATCGCCAAGCGTTCGACCGTGGGCTCGCCCACGTGCTCGTTGCGCAGTACCCGCATGGCGGCTGGCCCCAGTATTACCCGCTCAGTAAGCAGTACCATCGGCACGTGACCTTCAACGACAACTCGATGGTCCGCATCATGGAGTTTGTCCGTGAGGTGAAACACGACGCCCGCTATGCCTTCGTCGATGCCAAGCAGCGTGACGCCTGCCAAACGGCCTTCGACAAGGGCCTCGCCTGCATCTTGAAATGTCAGATTCTAGTCGAGAACAAGCCGACCGTCTGGTGCGCCCAGCATGACGCCCAAACCTTGCTACCAACACAGGCCCGCTCCTATGAGCTGCCGTCGTTTAGCGGTGCGGAGTCGGTCGGCATCGTGCGACTCCTCATGAGCCTCGAAAAGCCGACGCCTGAAATTAAGGCGGCCATCGCCGGAGCGATTCAGTGGTTCGAGCAACGCCAGGTGACCGGCATTCGCATCGAAACGGTCGACGACCCCAAGTCGCCCAAGGGCAAAGACCGCGTCGTGGTCAAAGACCCAAAGGCCCCTGCCCTCTGGGCCCGCTTCTACGACCTCAAGACAGGGCAGCCTTACTTCTGCGATCGGGACGGCATCCCGAAGCCCGCACTCGCCGACATCGGCTATGAGCGTCGCAACGGCTACAGCTGGTACGGCGAATACGCCCGTGATTTACTGGAGAAGGATTACCCGAAATGGAAGCAGGCTAACCCATGAATGAGGTAACGCGTAAATGGCTCCTGAGCATTGGAGGCGCGATCCTGCTTATCGTCGTCTATGGCATCGCCCTCAAAGTCAGTGATTACGGAGGCCTGGATACTGTATCCTCTCGTCATGCCAACCTAGCGGCTGCCCGCCTCGATGGCGTGATTGAACGCGGATGGGTTCCCGAACTCCTACCCACAGGCAGCAACGACATCTGGGAAACGCATGACCTAGATACGAACGTCGGCGGCGGCGGGTTCCAATTTCCCTCCAACGACCTCGAGGCCTTCAAAAACCAGGCTCGCCAATGGGCAGGCACCATCGTGACCGAGTTGCCTGGGAATATGCTACGCATCGAGTATTGCCGCGACCGCAGCCGTATCGAACTCTTCCTAGCACCCTCCCCCCAGAAGAACCTCATGACTGGGTTCTGGAGCATGAAGCCCGACCGCTAGGCCCGAAGGAACCTTCGGCTCGGCTTGCAGTCATCTAGGTTAATCCCCTTAGTGGGGCCTACCCCGATGTCCCCACGCCTGTCCACCACCCTTGGCCTAGCCCTGACCGCCCTCGCGGTCAGTTCTCCGGCCGTCTGGGCGGCGGGCGACGCCCAGGCCGAGAAGGCCGTCGCCTTGCTGGAAGCGCGTTGCTTCAAGTGCCATAGCCACTCTGCCGGCAAGAACAAGGGCGGCCTCGTGATGGATAGTCTCGCCGGCCTGACCACCGGCGGCGACGGCGGGGCCGCGCTACTCCCTGGTAATCCCCAGAAGAGTCTCTTCCTGCAGAATATCCTGTCGACCGACCCCGACACGATGATGCCGCCCAAGGGCGAGCGGCTGACCAAAGACGAGGTCGCGTTGCTGACCGCATGGGTGAAGGACGGCGCCGCCTGGCCCCAGAGCCGCACCAAGGCACCCGTCGCTGGCCGCTACCTTCCAGGCACCATCGGCGAAAAAGAAAAAGCCTGGTGGGCCTACCAACCCGTCAAACGCCCCGCCCTGCCCGCCGGTGCAGCCGCCAACCCCATCGACCGCTTCCTCGACGCCCGCCTCGCTCAGGAGGGGCTCACCGCTTCAGGTGAGGCCGACCGCGCCGTCCTCATTCGCCGCGCGAGCTTTGACGCCACCGGCCTGCCTCCCTCGCCCGAAGAGGTCACCGCCTTCGTCAAGAATACGGACCCCCAAGCCTACGAGCAGCTGATCGACCGACTCCTTGCGTCCCCAGCCTACGGCCAGCGGATGGCCCGCGCCTGGCTCGACCTCGTCCGCTACGCCGATAGCGACGGCTTCCGCATCGACGATTTCCGTCCGACCGCCTGGCGCTACCGTGACTACGTCATCAAGGCCTATAACCAGAACAAGCCCTACGACCGCTTCATCCAGGAGCAACTGGCGGGCGACGAGCTTTTTCCCGGCGACCCCGACGCCCTCACGGCCCTCGGCTACCTCCGGCACTGGATTTACGAATACAACAACCGGGATGTCCGCGGTCAGTGGGAGAATGTCCTGAACGACATCACGGATACGACCGGGGATGTCTTCCTCGGCGCCGGGATGCAGTGCGCCCGTTGCCACGACCATAAGTTCGATCCCATCCTGCAGCGCGACTACTACGCACTTCGTAGCTTCTTCAATAATACCCTGCCCGTCGAAGATCGGATTGCTTGGACGGAGCAAGCCGCCGCGACTCATACCCAGCAGCTAGTGAAATGGGAGCAGGCCACACAGGCGATCCGCACCGAGATCGCCGGGTTAGAGAAAAAATACCGCGTGACCGCGACCAAAAAGGCCACCGAGATATTCCCCGATGACGTTCAGGCGATGATTCAAAAGCCAGCGGCACAACGCACGCCCTACGAGCAACAGGTCGCATCCCTCGCCTGGCGCCAAGTCGATTATGAATACGGTCGCCTCAACCAATTCATCAAGGGAGCGGACAGCGTCAAGCACGCCGACCTAAAGCGCCAGTTGGCCGAACACGATAAGCTCAAGCCGGCCGAGCCGCCGTTCGTGCTGTCGATTCGGGAAACG
>CAIYAN010000251.1 GCA_903924185.1 uncultured Opitutia bacterium
GAAGTCCGGAAACGCGGACCGTTCATGTCGCTCTCCGACTTTATCAATCGCCGTTTAGTGGCCTCAGACAACTTTGGCCTGAAAGGCGCGCTGCAGGCGGCCATCGACTCGACCAACATCAACGACCAAGCGATCAATAACGCCGGCGGCACGTTCGCCGCGGTACCCGGAGCAGCGATGTCCGACCCCTATCTCCCCCTGCCTGCGCAAGACCGCTTCCCGACGCTACGTTCACTCAGCAAGGACAGCAACCAAGCCTCGGCTATTGCTGGACTAGGGGCCCCGGGCATCGTGACGCAGAAGGATGTTCTTAACTCCATCGGACCCAACCTGACGGCCCGCTCCGACACCTTCGTGGTGCGTGCCTACGGCGAAGCCCTCGACAACGCGGGCAACCCGATTGGCAAGGCTTGGATTGAAGTCGTCGTCCAGCGCACCACGGAATTCGTCGGCCCAGCTTGGGTCGAACCGAACCGTCGTAAACAGGACTACCGTAACAATAACGGCTCGGCGACGTCGGAATACGATACCAAGCCCATTGTGGATCAGTTTGAACGTACCCCGCTCGCGCCGGGCGCGCCCGTCCACAGCGCCAACGTCAACCGTCTCTTCGGCCGTCGCTTCAAGGCGACGTCGACGCGCTGGCTGAACGCGAACGAAATCTAATTCCATGTTCTGGCTCCGTCTCTGCTTCGCCCTGCTCTGCCTGGGCGCCCTCCCCTTACCTGCGGCGGATACGCCGAAAGTCGAATCACGCCACTGTGCACTTCGCTTTGCTTGGTGGAACTTCCCCCGCAAGGTACCTGAGCTTGCCTTGCAAATGGGCCGAGAACGCATCCCCGTCTCGCCGAACCCGATGTCGCTGAGTAACCCGATTGACTACAAGGGGGATGTGAACGCGGTGCTGCTGAAGAAAGTCACCACGGGCGAGACCGAGAAGGACGGTAAGCCCAAGTTCGCCTGGGTCCCTTATGCGACGATTGCCTTAAGTCCGACGGACACCGACATGGGCGTGTTGTTAATCCCGAATGAGGCCGACGACACCTGCATCACCCGGACATTTGATTTTGGCCTAGAAGCCTTTCCCTACGGGACGTTGAAACTCGTGAACTTCTCGCGGGCACGCATCGCTTGCTCGTTGGACGGCGCGGTGTTCATGACGGAGCCGGGTCAAACTGGACAATGCCCCAAGAAGTTCGAAGAGCGGACGACGGCCTCCATCGCCGTCGCTGCGATCGAAACCGACGGCCAACAACGCGTCCTCTATTCGACTAAGGTCATCCTGAATAAAACCTTCCGGACGCTCTTCTTCATCGTCGAAAAGGACGGCTCCGAGGATGAACGCTATCAGAGCCAGTGTATCCTCGATGTGAACCCTTACCCGAACGGCGTACCGCCGCCTCCGGTGGCTCCCAGCAGCAACGGAAAGACCTCAGGCAAGTCGGCCAAATAGTTAAACGGCCTGCTATATGACGGCCTTCACGCATTAGCCTGAAGGCCGTCTTTATTACCGATTGTATCGATTGGGTGACTGGCTAATTTTAACCCCATGCCCCCCACGCACAAGCGAGGCTTTTCGCTCGTCCTCTCGCTGACCATCATGGCCGCGATGGTGATGCTGGTGATTGTGCTCGCGGCTTTCCTGCAAGTGGAAGGACGCCTCGCCACCACGCATTCGGCCTACCTACGTGCCCGCATGAATGCGGCCGTCGCCGGCCGACTCGCAATTGCCCAATTACAGACGCTCGCTGGACACGACCAGCGCGTGACGGCCCGCATGGACTTGCTCGACGGCACGAAGCAAGGGACCTCGCTGAACACTTACCTACAAAGCAAGGCATCGACCAACGTCGCTGAAGATAAACGGGCATGGACCGGCGTCTGGGCAACGGGCGGGGCCGACCAATCGAAAATCCGTGACTGGCTGGTCACCGATCCAGATAAACGGCTCTTCCTCGGTTACTTGGTATCCGCCGATCCCAGTACCGGCGTGGCCGTAGCGAACATGGTGCCAAACCGCCAACTGAAGGTCGGTGAAGCACTCTCCATGGACCAGTTACTGAAGAGCGCCGGCACGGCGAGTAGCACCTCTGTCCGCACGGTACCCTTACTTGCCTACGGCACCATTGCCCGCGACGCTAAAATCGATAACCGC
>CAIYAN010000252.1 GCA_903924185.1 uncultured Opitutia bacterium
CGACAGTCCCGGCGCCCCCGGCGACCGTAACATCATCAACCTTGCCGGTGCGTTCGGCTTCTCCGCCGGCAATACGCCATCCTTCGCCGAATGGGGCGACTCAAACAACAAGCTTGGCTTCGTCTTCGAGGCCCCAATCCCCAATAGCACCAGCGGCCCCTCCGCCGTGCCGCCACCGATGGGTACCAACCAGGCACTCATCGACCAAGGTCCACGTTCGGTCCCGGCAACCGCCACCTTTGCCAATGGCACCAAAGACTATGCGGGGGATGACTGGACGGTCCGTGGCCCGACGTGGCTACTGATGCGCAACTTCTACCGCCTGTATAAGCGCGAGCTGGAGACCACGGGCGCGCGCGGCCAGCCGGCCAGCTCCGCCGACGCTTGGTTCGCCCGCACGGCTGAACCGTTCACTTACAGCTCAGGCGTCACGGGTTGGAGCTGCGTGGGCGACCCCGCCGGCCCCGCCTACCTCGGCGAGAAATACAATGCCGGCATCCTGCACCGTAAGGCGCGCATGCTTAGTTACGGCGGTGGCAACTGGGTCCGCAGTACCTACCAGCCGCACCAGTTCTCCAGGGTCTCTTGGTCGACCGGGGGAGGCCAGTTTCCCCAACCGACCGCGATGAAGCTCGCCCCGACGGTCCTCCGCCACACGCAACGCTGGGGAGTGATTTACAACCAAGATACGCTCGGCGTAACCTTTGACCCAATCATCACGTTACACAACCCCTACAACGTGGCACTCGAGTTCACCGGGTTCGGTGCCTACTTC
Organism: uncultured Opitutia bacterium; assembly: GCA_903924185.1. Taxonomy (GTDB): domain Bacteria; phylum Verrucomicrobiota; class Verrucomicrobiia; order Opitutales; family UBA953; genus UBA953. The sequence goes on from CAIYAN010000252.1 coordinate 776, forward strand.
AACAAATACTACCCGCTGGCGCTGACCTTCTCGCGCGTCAATACGACCACCGGAGGCGAAGAACCGCTTAACCTCACCGGCGTGAACACCAACGGACTCTCCTTTACCAACGGCGTCTTCTACCCGCAGACGAACGGTTTCAACCGTTCCTTCGCTATTCGCTGGGTCGCCAACGAAGGGGCGACGCTGCGCATGACCCCAGGGGAAGTGGTCGTCATCGGGTGCGAAGGCTCGACCAATACGGGCCTCTCCAATAACGGCGCCTCCATCATTAAATCCGGCCGTAGCTACGACCCAGATAAGGCCCGTCACTTCTACCGCATCCTCGGAGACAGCGGCAGCGTCTCGACCGCCACCAACGGACTGCCTATTATCAGCCGCATGTATGCGGCGTGGGTCCCGACCTCGGGCTCGAACGCCAACGGCAATGACGCCTCGGGCGGCTACTGGGACGGCCTTTTCATCCAGTATAACCTCATGCACTACAAGCGGGACAATGGGTCGACGACCTACCCGCTCGCCAAAGTCTGGGGCGGCGAAAACTACGCCGAGTGCGACGGATCGGACGAAGGGCTCATTAACCGGACGGGCTTCTTCACCAATTTCTACCCCGACGCTAACACGGCCCGCAAGGTCTTGGCCCAAAAGACCATCAGCCGCACGGGCGAATCATCCTCTGCGCCCTACATCGAACGCACCTTCGTCGGCGTCATGGACCTGCGCTGGCGCTCGCCGACAGATTCACGCAACGTCGACAACCTGTCGACCGGCGACGCCCGCGGAGTGGGCGCTGGCACCGGCTCTCCACTGGTTGCGGATATGCGCTACGATGCCACGGACCCGCGCGACTGGGATGCCGATTCCCTACAGACGCCCCCGATGATTCTGAGCTTCTATCAGGACCCTGGCTCGTTCACCCCGGTCGATATGACGTCGACCAACAAGGGCTACTACGGCAACAGCTACAAGCTCAACGAAGGCCGCACGGATACCGTCCTCTTCGAAGTTCCCCAGCGCCCGATGCTTTCGCTGACTGGTCTGGGCCACGTGCAGTTCGGCACCTTTGCGACTCAGCCCGCCTATTCCGTTGGCAACAGTTTCCCGCACATCGGCCTGCCCAGCACCTCGATGACGCTCTATTGGCCGAACTCATGTGTCAGCCCGATCGCCCGCGTCGACAACGGCACGGCCGACTTCGGCACGGACAACGGCAACACCGCGACCATCCGCACGGACAGCGCCTTCCTGGCGAACCTCGCCCTCTGGGACCGCTACTTCTTCTCGGGCGCTAACGCCGCCATGCCCAACATCGCCCGGAATACCTTCGCGGGCGGCGTCTCCACGCGTAACCCTGACGCTGCCGTCGTGACAGCAGGTAACCAGAAGACGAGTCTAGCGGACGTCTGGGACGACCTCTCCATCGGCAATAAGCCCCTCGCTAATAAACGACTTATCTGGGGCCGCTTCAGCGATGGCCGCAGCGACACCGAACTGAAGAATGATTTCTATCGGAAGCCGACTTCAACGCCGCGACCCGCCGGCGAAGTCCCCTCGCGCCCGGAACGCGTCGCGAAGCAGTTCATGTACGAAGGCGCCTTCAACGTAAACTCCACTTCCAAGGAAGCTTGGCGCCTGATGCTTACATCGCTCCGCGGCGTCGACACCCCGGGTACTTCGACATTCAGCCGTTTTGGCATCCCGCCCAACACCACGGACACGCAAGGCGCGGGCTCCTATTGGGGTTTAAAATTCCATAGCCTGACCGACGCTGAAATCGATAAGCTCGCTGATAATATCGTTATTGAAGTCCGGCGACGCGGGCCGTTCATGAGTATTGCTGACTTTGTAAATCGTCGCCTCACCAACCAAGCCACCGGCCTGAAAGGGCCGCTCCAGGCCGCGATTGATGCCTCCGGCCTAAACGATTACGCGGTGGCTTCAGGCAAGATGAAGGAGGGCTTTGCCACGAAAGTTACGACTGCCGGCGGTCGCTTCCCACAGGCGAAGGCCTTCGACCCGGCAGCCTATTCGATGTCGTCCAACGCCCAAGGCACCGGCGCGTTCCCCGCGCAAGCCGGCTCCCATTCGCACCTCCTGCAGATGCAGGTACTTAACGCCATTGGCCCTTCCCTGACGGTCCGTGGCGATACGTTCGTCGTCCGGGCGTACGGCGAAAGCCTCAACGCTAACGGCGAAGTTGCCGGTAAGGCTTGGGTCGAACTCACCGTCCAGCGCATGCCAGAGTTACTGATCCCTGACGATCGCGAGCCGACTGTAGCTATCGGCGCCCTGCCCGTCGGCAGCAGCATCACCGTGCCGGGCGGCGGCGGCTCCGCGGGCGATAACTTTGGCGGCGGGGGTGGGTTTGGCGGCTACCGGTCCCCTTCCATCACCAACTACGCGACCTCACCGATCATGGAACGTTGGGTACGCAACAAGGACGCCAGCCGCGTGAACAACCTGCTCGGCCGACGCTTCAAGATTACTTCCGTCCGCTGGCTCCGCGACTCCGACATCTGACCGTATGCGACTCATTCTTTTCTTGGCCACCGCCCTCGCGCTCGTAGCCGCCCCCGAACCACCGCCCGAGCGGAAATGCACGTTGCGACTCGCCTGGTGGGCCAACCCATCGGAACGTGTCGAGTTAGCCATCGTCCAAGGCAAGGAAATCATCCCCTTCGTGGCGCTGGAAATGAACCTCGACCTCTCTAAGGAATACCGCGGACCCGCGCAGTTGGTCATTGTGCGCAAGAAAGGCGCGGCGCAGAAAATAGAGGCCTTTGACCCCGATAAACTCTACGCACAAAGCGCGACGCCGAAGCCAGACCCCAAGGCTAAGCCGGAGCCCGCCAAAAAAGAGAAGGCGGACGACTGGGCCCTATTTGCGACCGTGGCCTTGCCCGACTCATCAGATGTCGGCGTTTTGCTACTGATGGCTCCGAATGGCTCGTGCGCTGGCCGGGCCTTTGATTATGAGGCGGGGCGCTTTCCCTACGGTTCCATCCGCGTCGTGAACCTTTCAGCCATGACGTTGGCGGGCGAAATCGACACCAAAGGATTCCGCCTAGCCCCGGGCAGTTCTGACCTACTTCCGGTCATTTTCCGCGAACGCCAGACGAGCCATATCAAGCTGGCGGCCGTGCTACCCAACGATGGCATTGAACCCATCCTCGGCACCAAGATTGCGGGCCGACCCAACCGTCGCTCCCTTGTCTTCATCCTGCAAACGGGCGTCTCGGCGGATGGTCGTCCACTCTTTGAAAGCCGGAGTATCGAAAGTGTGGAGCCCGTCGCCCCGCCGCCCGCCAACGGCAATCCAGTAGTGAAATGAGGCTGCTCTGGCTTAGCCTCTGGGCGCTGCCTCATCTATGGGCCGAAGAAATCGCAGCGCCGCCGCCCGCACCTGAGGCTCAGGGCACCTTGATCATTCAGGCCTGCTGGGCAGGCACCCCTGGCGGAAAAGTCTACCTAGTCACGCAGCCAACCCAGCAAGCCATCCCGCTGCAGGCCCAGGCTGGGGCCATCATCACCAACGCGGTCATCCCGCCCTGCGCATCGGTGGAGTTATGGGTGGCGAACGCCCCGCAAGCCAAGCGGGTGGCGACCTTTCCCTTTCCGAAGACCGGCCAACGCTTCATCTTAGTGATGCAAGGCGAACACCCCGCCGCCATGCGCGCCTGGCTCGTGCCCGCTGACCTCGAGGTTTTTCCTTGGGGTTCCACGTGTCTGCTCAACCTATCGGACAAGCGCCTACGTTGCCGGCTGAACGACCAAGTCGGCGAAGTCGACCCAGGGAAGTCCGGCGTCATCCCCTTCATTGCGGCGGAACGTACCAGCGCCCACCTCACGCTCGATTACTTGGACGGACAGAATTGGCAGCCTGATTGCTCAACGAAGACCATTCTCTCGCCCGCGAGACGCTTCATCATGGTCGTCGGCCCAGGGCTAGCGGCGCAAGGCCCCTTGCCGAAGGAAACGGTCGTAGAAACGAACCCGGCGCCGCTTACAGTGCCGACGCCGCCTCCGCATCCGCCAGCCAAGTGACCTTGTGCGCTAGGGCGCGCAGGACTTGGCCAGGATAACGGGCGGGGTCGAATTCACCGGCACAGACGCTCAGTAAAGCGGCCGCTTTGGACTGACCGTTGACGAGCACGACCACCGAGCCGCATTGGGCCAAGCCGACTTCCGTAATCGTCAGGCGCCAACCGCGGCCGGGCCACTCGGTGGCGACGAAGCGCGGTAAGCCCGGAGCCCCGATGAGGGGGCACTGCGGCCAGAGCGAGGCAATGTGGCTGTCATCCCCTAGACCCAGTACACAAAGGTCGTAGGCCTTATTCGGCTGGGCCTGCCAGACGGTGTCGTAGGCGGCGGCGGCAGCGGCGGGAGCCAACTCCACGGGCCAAGGCTGGCGACGGGCGGGCGGCACCTGCAACGGATCGAGTAGCCCGCGGGCGGCATGCCCAAAGTTGGAATCATCGGAACTCTGGGGAACGCAGCGTTCGTCGCTTACATGCCAGGTGATGCGCTCCAACGACTGCGCTGACAACGCACCGCTGGACACCGCCCAAGCGTAAAAAGCCTTCGGGGTGGAGCCACCGCTGAGGGCCACGGTCGCCGGACCACGCACTGCCAGCGCATGGATGCGGCGAGCGAGCTCGGCGAAGGATTCGTCGCGGGTACGCACGAGGACTTCGCCGGCAGAAGTCAGCAGGGAGGAAGACATAGGGCGATGGAAGGCGAGCGGGCG
>CAIYAN010000253.1 GCA_903924185.1 uncultured Opitutia bacterium
TGACCGTCGCGGCGGCGGTCCAAGATATCGTGGTTTTACCCTGCGTATGAAAAACCTGCGCGCATGGTGGCTAACCCTGGGGTGCATCGGGCTACTCATCGCCTTGCCGTTGGCACTCCGCAAGGACTCCACGCAGATGCCCACCGCTGGAACGCGGCGACTCGTGATTTACACGCCCCATAGCGAAACCATCCGAAAGGAGTTTGCCGAGGCCTTCTCCCGCCATTGGCGAAAAACCCATTCGCAAGATGTCTACATCGACTGGCGTAGCCCCGGGGGAACGTCGGAGATCCGGTTGGTACTCGACGCCGGCTTTAAGGCTGCTGATGAGGGCAAACTCGCCGGTATCGGCGCCGACCTCTTCTTCGGCGGGGGCGAACCGGACTTCGCGAGCCAAGCCAAGAAGGGCCGCTTGGTCCCGTTACAAGTCTTCCAAAGCCACCCCGAGTGGTTCGCACCTGGCGGGCCCATCCCGGAAATGTTCACCGGTGAGCGACTATGGGCTAAAGATCGGACGTGGTCTTCTTCCTGCCTCTCCCGCTTCGGGATTTGCTGGTCGCCTGGTCGCTGGCAAGCCCTGGACTTAAGCGCGCCCACGCGCTGGGCTGACCTCACCCACCCGAAACTCCGCGGCCAACTCGCTTTGGCGGATCCGACGAAGAGCGGCTCGGTCGCCCGCACGTTTGAGCTGATTATCCAAGCGGAGATGCAACGCAGCCTGAAGGATCCGGCGCGCCAAGGGTTAACGGAAGCCCAGCGGTTAGCCCTCGGCTGGGCCGATGGCTTACGCCTCTTGCAACGTCTCGCTGCAAATGCCCGCTACTTCTCCGATAGTTCCACCAAGGTCCCCCTCGATGTGGCCGACGGCAACGCTGCCGCGGGCATGTGCGTGGATTACTACGGGGCCGCCTTCGCCCACCAAGTTAACCGGCCGGGTACGACCCGCTTGATTTGGACGGCCCCGGCCGCCGGCAGCACGGTCAGTGGCGATCCAATTGCAGTCCTCCGTGGGGCCCCCGAGCCTGAGCTCGCCCAAGCCTTTGCGGAATTTGTGCTGAGCCCGGAAGGGCAAGCGCTCTGGAGCTCTCCGGTCGGCGCCCTTCATGGCCCCCGCGAACGGGAACTCTTTCGTCCGCCGGTCCGTCAGGATGCCTATGAGACGCTGCCCGCTGAACGGGCCGCCCTCTCGCCCTACCGCACCGGTGATCACCTCCAGTATCGCCCGGAGCTGACTTCGGCCGCCTTCGGGACCATCCGTCGGGCGGTTCGGGTGATGTGCATTGATACGCACGAAGAACTCAAAGAAGCCTGGACGGAAATCATTCGCGCCGGCCTGCCCGCGGAGGCACTGGCAACGATGGCTGATGTCAGCGCCTTCCCCTACCGTGAAGGCGGCAAAGGGGATCCGGGCTTAGACAGCACCGACCCACTTGTCTCCGCCCGACGCATGTCCGAACTCGCGGAAATCTTCCGCCAAAATTATCGCCGGGCCGCCGAACAGGCACGGCAACACCCGACCGCCCGCTAACATGCACCGCCGCACCGCCTGGATTCTTTGCGCGACCATTGGCTTACTATTGGCCGTGGGCTTTCTTTACCCGGCCGCCAGCGTACTCAAGGAGGCTTTCGTGGACCCACACGATGGCGCCTTCACCTTCGGCTTTCTCTTCGCCGTCCTCCGCGACCCGCTTTATCGGGAAGGCCTGACGAATGCGTTACTGCTTGGGGCAGCCAGCACGTTTGTGGCGGTCCTGCTGGCACTCCCGCTAGCCCTCCTCAACCACCGCTTCACGTTCCCTGGGCGCGGCTTCCTTTCGCTGGCTTTACTGATCCCGATGATTCTGCCGCCGTTCGTCGGGGCAGTCGGTATCAAATGCATCCTCGGCACGGAGGGCTCACTTAATGCGCTCCTGATGTCACTAGGCTGGATGAATCCCCTCCACCCGTACGACTGGATGGCGGAACATCGCTTGCTAGGTATCGTCGTGATGAATGCTCTGCACCTTTACCCCATTCTCTACCTCAACATTGCCGCGGCGCTCGCACAAGTGAACCCAGCATTGGAACAAGCAGCCGCCAATCTTGGCTGTCCGCCGGGGCGCAGGTTCTTCCGCGTGACGTTACCCTTAATCATGCCGGGCTTATTCGCCGGCGGAGCGCTCGTTTTCATCTGGGCGTTCACCGAACTCGGCGTCCCCTTAGTCTTCGACTTCCCGCGGGTCGCTCCCGTGCAGATTTTAGATGGCATTAAAAACCTGGACCGCAACCCCTTGCCCTATGCGCTCACGACCATCGTGCTACTCGTCGCGGGCGGCGTCTTTCTCGCCTCCAAACTCGCCTTTGGTCTGGGCCAGAGTGGCGCCGCGCCACGACCCAGCCAACGGGCCGAGCCGAAGTCCCTCCAAGGCTGGTCAGGCTGGGCCTGCTCAGCCTTCTTTGCGGGCGTGGCGGCA
>CAIYAN010000254.1 GCA_903924185.1 uncultured Opitutia bacterium
ACCGCCTAAGCCAGAACAGATTAAGCCACCGATCATCGTCGAAGAAGAACTGCCGAAATTTAACCGCTTCTACAAGACCGTCTCCACTCGGCTCGTGCCGGCTCATCTCGGCGACCCCAAGATGTCGTTGAAGAAAGAAATTAAAGGCGGCCAGGAACTCCGAGCTTCGCCCGCCACCCCGTTGCACGTCGCTTCGGGCGATGGCGCCAAGCGCGCCCAACTTCGCAAGATCGTCGAAGAGTATTGGGCGAATATCGACCCCGACCGCTGCCTCCCCCACCCTGACGCCGAGGCCTTCCCCGGCAAGGTGCTCGAACCCGCCGACCGCGTCATCACTGCGGTCAGCATCCCGGTTAACCGCTCCCGCTGGCATTCCACCGGCACCTATGCCGCCCCCGGCGAGCGGATCACCTTTCGCATCCCCGCAGGCGATATCGACATGGGCCTCGTCGCCCGTATCGGGTGTCACAATGACGATATCACCAGCGACTTCGCCATCAAGCGTGAGGACTGGCACCGCTTCCCCGTCATCACCAATACGGTGGCCTTGAACAAGCGCGTCACCGAACTCGCCAACCCTTTCGGCGGCCCGATTTACATCGAGATGCCGGGCAACGACAAGAACGGTAAATCCCGCGACCTAGTCCGTATCGAAATCGTCGGAGCCGTCGAAGCCCCCAACTTCACGCTCGGTAAGACGACCCGCGCCGAATGGGAAAATAGCCGCCTCGCCCCGGCCCCCTGGGCGGAAATGATTTGCGATAAGATGGTCGTCTCCGTGCCTTCAAAGCATATCCGCGAGCTGTCCTACACCGAAGCTACGGAACTCATGAAGACTTGGACGGAGACGGTCGAGGCCTGTGACTGGCTCGCGGCCTGGAAGGACCGTCGCTCGGCCGAGCGTATCGTCTCGGACGCCGAGATCTCCATCGGCTGGATGCATTCGGGCTACCCAATTAAGTGCTACCTCGATAGTGCCAAGGACTCCGTCAACGTGGCCAAGCTGCGCAAAGAGGGCAATTGGGGCTTCTTTCACGAGCTGGGCCACAACCATCAATCGAGCCTCTGGACCTACGCTGGCTACACCGAGGTCACCAACAACCTCTTCTCCCTTTACTGCATGGAGAAAATTGCCGGAAAGAAACTGGGCGATGGCCACGGTGAAGACATGGCCGCGATGGCCGCCGAAATGGCGCTCGACCCGAAGGCCCATGCCGACTCGGCCTTCCACCTACTTTCCCAATACTACCACCCGGTGAAGCAATTCGGCTGGATCAGCCTCCAGCAGACTTTTGCTGAACTCGGCGGCCGTAAAGACATCAAGAAGGCCGATGGGCTGGTAAAGAAAAACCTCGGTATCGCCGGCCGTGAGGTTGAGAAGCAACAGGAAGCCATCGACAAGGAAAAGCACCAGCTTGACCTAAAGATTAAAGCGGCCGTCCGCGAAAAGAAGGAAGCCGACAAAGCCGCTGCCGAAACCCGCTTGGCCGAAATCTTTAAAGAAGAAAAGAAAATCAAAGAAGCCCTGGGGGCACTCTCGAAACATGACTCCGATGAACGTAAGAAGGACATCTTCGTACGGACGTGGTCCAAGGAAGCGGGCACGAATCTGGGCCCCTACTTTGCGAACTTCGGCTGGCCGTATACCGACTCGATGAAGACGATGCTCACGCCACTCAAGCCGTGGCTCCCCGCCAATTTCCCGCCGACTAGGCCTGGTGCTAAGCCCGCAAAGTCTACCCTCTTCGGCTCCAAGAACGAGGCCATGGCCGGCAAAGACGAGGCGCAAGGCGATAACCAGACCACGAACGCCCAATAAGGACGCGGTCTTGACGCGGGGCCGCCCCCGTGGCCATCCTCCGGCATGGACCGCACGCTGACCCTGAGTTTCTCCTGCCCCGACGCCTCTGGCATCGTGGCAGCGGTCTCGTCGTTCGTGGCCCAACACAAGGGCTGGATCACCGAAGCCAGCCAGCACACGGAACCCGAACTGGCGCGCTTCTTTATGCGCATGGAAATCAAGGCCTCGTCCCTGGATTTCCCGCCCGAAGCCTTCAGCCAGCACTTCAGCCCCTTAGCTCAGCAGTTTGGCCTGGAGTGGACGCTGTCGGACTCCGACAAACCACGCCGCGTTATCCTTCTCTGCTCCAAGCAAGAGCACTGCCTTTACGACTTACTCGCGCGCCAGGTCTCCCAGGACTTCCGCTTCATCGTGCCGTGCGTCGTCTCCAACCACGAAGCCCACCGCAAGGTCGTGGAAGCCCACGGCATCCCCTTCCACTACGTACCCGTGACACCGGAGAACAAGCACGCCGCCTATCGCCGCATGGAGCAGATCTTCCGCGACGAAAAAGCCGACCTCATCGTACTGGCCCGCTACATGCAGGTGTTGGACGAAGAACTCTGTCGCAACTTCGCCGGGAAGATTCTTAATATTCACCACTCTTTCCTACCGTCATTCGCTGGCGCCAAGCCTTACCACCAAGCGCACCGCCGCGGCGTGAAATTAATCGGTGCGACCTGTCACTTCGTGACCCCCGAGCTCGATGAAGGTCCCATCGTTGAACAAGACGTGATTCGCGTCGACCATTCGGATACCCCGGAAGACATGGTGCAGCTCGGCAAGGACATCGAGAAAGTCGTCCTCGCTCGCGGCCTCCGTGCCGTCGTCGAAGACCGCGTCCTCCTGGCCGGCCATAAGACGGTGGTCTTCCGTTAAGACCCGTGTCGGTCAATTAGCGGTTTTCGCTGGAAACGGCGGCGTTTGCGGGTGTCATCGGCTTATCCCCATGCTCCGCTCCTGCACCCTCCTCCTTCTCGCCTCCGCGGCCTTCGCGGCGACCAAGCCTGAAGAGATCACGCCCAAGCCCAAGGCCGCCTTCGTCCAGCCAGCCGAGGCTGACCGCAGCGAACTGCATAAGAGCATTCAGGCCTACATGTCGTTGCCGGCCGAGCAAGTCACCGCCCACCCCGCGGCCAAAGATTTCCCGGGCAGCGTCGAGTCTAAGGAACGCGTCACGCGCACCGTGGCTTACGACGCGAACCTCATCACCCGCTGGGATACTGCCGCAGGTAACGCCCCCAACTTAGCGACTGGTCCGGAAACTTGGCAAGAAACTGGACTGTACGCCGCGCCCGGCGAAGTGCTCATCGTCACCGCCCCGGCCCTGCCCGAAGGGCGTATCGTCCGTATCATCGTCGGCTGCCATCGTGACAGCCTCCTGAAACTCGAAAAATGGAACCGCTTCCCCATCATCACGCGGACCTTTGAACTGAAACCGGGCGCGAATAAAATCGCCAACGCCTTCGGCGGCCAGCTCTTCATCCAAGTTCGTAACCAAGGAGCCGGTCCCGGACGCAAGGCGGCCCAAGCCCCCACCCAGCCAGTCAAAGCCGCTCCAGGTCTGGCCTTCGCTAATGCCGTTGCCATGCCGACGTATGTGCTCGGCAAGGACACGCCCGAAAGCTGGAAGCAGTCCCTGGCCAATTCGCCCGCCCCTTGGGTGACGTTTGTCGCCAAGCACGCCATCTTGCACGTCCGCCGTAGCACCGTCGCCCAGATTGCCGACCCCAAGCCGATCACCGAATGGTGGGATAAGGCTATGGAACTCGAGGACGACCTTATCGCCCTTGACCGCCTCGCCCCGGAACGCGTCGTCCCCGACATCCAAATCTCGGCTGGTTTCATGCACTCGGGCTACCCGTTCATGTGCTGGATCAACCCAAGCGAAGCTGAAATCGTCGACCTCCAGAAGTTGTCGACTAAGGGCAATTGGGGCTTCTTCCATGAACTCGGCCACAACCACCAGCGCACGGATTGGACTTTCCCTGGCCAGACCGAAGTCACCTGTAATTTATTCTCCCTCTATTGCATGGAGAAGCTCGTGGGACTGCCACGCGGTACGGGCCACGGCTCAATCAAGGACCTCCATGGGAACATGGCCAAGCGCCTAGCCAACCCGCCGGACATGGGGGCGTTCGAGCAGCTAGCCCCCTTCATGGTGCTCATCGAAGCCCACGGCTGGGAACCGCTCCGCGCCACGCTGCGCTCTTACGCCCAGAATCCGGCGACCGGCGATGTCCCCTTCAAGCAGAACAGCTTCGTCATCCGCTACGGTCAAGCCGCCAAGGTCGACGTCTCCGAGTTCTTTACGAAACTGGGCTACCCCGTGACCGCTGAGACTAAACAGGCCCTCAAGGGCTTCCCGGGCTTTACCTATACGCCACCCGCTCCAGCGGGTAAGTGACTCTCGGACAAGGGTTCGCAGGGTGAGCGCCTTCTGCCTCGCCCTGCCACGGCTTTTGGCTCTAATAGAACCCATAGACGGCCCCGTGCCGCCGCTCCATCCATGTCCTTAATTTCCCGCCTTTCCGCCCGTCTCCAGAACCACCCGAAGCGCGTCGTCTTCCCTGAAGGCGCGGACCCTCGCATCATCCAGGCCGCTCGCCAGTTCGTCACCAAGAAGCTCGGCGTTCCGATCCTCATCGGCGATCGCCAGCGTATTAAGATCACGGCCGCCCGCCTTAATATCAGTCTGGAAGGCATCCGGGTCATCGAACCTGAACGTAGCGACGAACTCGCCAGCTTCGCCGAAAAGCTCGAATCCATCCAGCGCTACGGCAACACCAACCTGCAAGGTGACCCGCGCGAGTTGGTCAAGAACCCCAGTTACTTTGCCTGCATCATGGTGGCCACGGCTGGCGCCGACGCCCTGATTTCTGGCGCCACCACCCACGCCGCCTCTGGCCTCCGCGCCATCCTCCAGACGATGCCACGGCAAGCCGGCGTGGAAACGGTATCGTCCATGCTCATTCTCGAGTCCGAAGAAGCCCGCTTTGGTTGTGATGGGGTCCTCTTCCTCGCAGATTGCGGCGTCATCCCCGAACCGACCGCCGAACAGCTGGCCGATATCGCCGTAACCACCGCTGGCCTCGCTGGCCACCTCACCAATACGACGCCCAAGGTTGCCCTGCTCGCCTACTCGACGCACTCCGCCAATGCGCGCCTCGCCTCGATCAAGAAAGTCCAAGCGGCCACCGAGATGGCCAAGCGCAAGGCCCGCGAACTCGGTATCGTCGCTGACATCGACGGCGAAATGCAGGCCGACGCTGCCCTAAACCCTTTTGCCGCCGAGTCCAAGGAAGTCACGGGAAGCGTCGCCGGGAAAGCCAGCGTGCTGATTTTCCCCGACCTAAACTCTGGCAACATCGCTTCGAAGATGGCGCAGCACATCGCGGACATCCCTGCTTACGGCCAGATTCTCACGGGGCTTGAACGGCCAGCGGCGGAAATCTCCCGCGGCGCCAGCGCACACGACATCTTCGGCACCGCCGTCATCGTCGCCGCCCAAGCCGTCGATAAGTCCTACCTCTACCCGACCCTCAAGGACGGACCGGCTGCCTGACCATGGCCATCCGGAAGCGCTTCGCCGACAACATCCCGGGCTTGCTGATGAGCCCGATGAACCTCGATACGCGCCGAATCTTCGTCGCGGCAACGCGCATGAACGACGGGAAGACGACGACGTGTCTCGGCCTCACGGCGGCACTGCAGTCAATGGGCCTGCACGTGGGCTATATCAAGCCCATCGCCCAGCGTATCGTGCAGTCCGGCGACGATCAGGTCGACGAGGATACCTTACTCATCGAGGGGCTTTTTAACCTCGATATCCCGATTTCCGCGATGTCGCCCGTGGCCATCGGACCAGAGTTTACTAAGCACTATCTCGAGAACCCCGAGGTCATCGGCCCGCAACTCAAGGACCGCATCTGCCGTGCTTTTGACCGTGCTGCCTACGGCAAAGACATCGTGGTCGTCGAGGGGTCTGGCCATGCGGGCGTGGGCTCAGTCTTTGGCTCATCCAATGCCGACAATGCCCGCGTGCTCCACTCTAAGGCCCTCATCGTCGCCGCCGGTGGTATCGGCAAACCCATCGACGAAGTAGCCCTCAATAAGGCTCTCTTCGATAAAGCCGGGGTCGAAGTCGTCGGGGTCATTCTCAACAAAGTCTTGCCCGACAAGGTCGAGTTTATCCGCGATTTCGCTGGGCGAGGCCTTCGTAAGCTCGGCGTCCCGTTACTGGGCGTGGTGCCGCTCCAGGAAACGCTCGTCTACCCTAATCTTGATCAGGTGGCGGACGAAACCCGCGCCCGCTGGATTCACCAGCCAACCGGCCTCCGCCGCGTCCGGCGCGTCGTCATCGGCGCCATGTCCGCCCGTCGGGCCCTGGAATACCTAAAGGTGAACGGCACCCTCGTCATCGTCCCCGGCGACCGCGAAGACCTCCTCGAGGCCTTCATCGAGAATGATGGCGCTAAATCGCTCGCTGGCGTGCTCCTCTCCAACGGCCTACTCCCCAACGAGGGTATCATCAAACGCCTGACTGAGGCCGGCATCCCTATCGCCGCCGTCGAAGCGGAGTCCTTCGCAGTGACGGCGCGTATCAATAATATGTCGGTGAAGACGATGCGGCAGGACGCCGATAAGATTCCCATCATCGAAAAGATGATTCGAGAATCAGTCGATATCCCCGGCCTACTGAAGGCGCTCTAAGGGCCTCAGACCG
>CAIYAN010000255.1 GCA_903924185.1 uncultured Opitutia bacterium
CTGGTCTTCGCCGCTCTCTGGGCTCCCTTTGATGGTTTGCAGGTCGTTGCGGCTTATCTGCTTCGCTCAGTCAACTGTGCCAGCTGGGCTTCGTGGAGTGTCTTCTTGGTCTATTGGCTCTTTTGCCTACCGTTCTCCTTGGCCTTGGCTTTTCCGCGCGGGTTCACGCTCTTCGGCGTTCCCGTCGGTTGGTATGGCCTCGGCCCAACGGGTATCTGGATTTCCTTGGCGACCGGTCTGACGCTGGTAGCCTTGGCGATGACCTGGAAGTTCCGTCGCGTCGCTCAGGCTGGCGTTGCTGACTGAACTGGCCGTCACAGGTTCGCCACTTCGTTGCGGTGCAATCTTAACTCGCCCCGGGCTTTGCAGGCCGCGGCGAGCGGTTAGTCTTTCGGGGCACCCCAAATGCACCTCACTCAAGAAATCAAAGACTCCTGGGAGATGGAAGAAGATCCGGAATACGGCTACCGCGAGGAAGCCGAAGCAGACGTCACCCTCATGTCACTCGAAAAAATCCAGTTACTCATCGCCGAGCTGCGTGTACTGGAAGGCACTCATGGCCTACCGAGCGAAGCAATGGAACGCGTCTGCGATTATGTGGCGCGAGACCCCGTGTACTCTGCGTCCACCCGTTTACTCTTCCGTTCGACCATCAATCCACTCCGGCCGTAAGTCGGATAGCAGCCGTCTTTAGGACGCGCGCGACCCAGGAAAAACCTAGGTAGGGGCATTATCGTCTCGGCACAAAAAAACCGACCTTGCGGCCGGTTTGAGGAGCGAACTTGTGTTCGGCTTAGAGCGAACAGGCCGTGGAAGCGACCGGAACGATCTCCACCTTGCGGTGTTCGCTGTCCCACTTCACGAGGCCGTCGGCCTTAGCGAAGAGGGTGTGGTCGCGACCCATACCCACGTTGCGACCGGCACGCATCTGCGTCCCGCGCTGGCGGATAAGGATGGAACCAGCAGAGGCGAATTCGCCGCTGTAGAGTTTAACGCCGAGGCGCTTGGAGCGAGAATCGCGGCCGTTGCTGGAAGTGCCGCCACCTTTCTTTGTTGCCATGGTAGTGTCTGGTTAAAAGGGGTTAATTAGGCAGAGATCGTCTCAACCTTGATCACGGACAGCTCTTGGCGGTGGCCGCGACGACGGTAGTAGCCCTTACGCCGGCGGTGCTTGAAGATGTCGATCTTCTCGCCACGCTTGTTCTCCAAGATCTTGGCGGTGACCGTCGCGCCAGCGACAGTAGGGGTACCGATCTTTGCATCGGCTCCTTCCCCCACGAGGAGGACTTGGTCAAAGGTAAGGAGATCCCCTTTGTTCTTACCAGGGTACTGGTTAACAATGAGAACGTCGCCTGGCTTGACGGTGAACTGGCGACCGGAGGTGATAAATGTGGCCTTCATGGCTGTCGGAAGGTCGGAGCAAACGGAGGGAAGGGGGGTTGGCAAGGGGATTTTAGGTTCAGGGGCGATTAAACCCAGAATTACCCGGGAGAATGGCCTTGGAGGGCTTTAAAGGGTGTTTTTCGGAGAACTTATTTGATTCGGGCTTTCCTGCTCCTTGCCCTCCGCCACAGTCCCAGGGGTGAACCCGTTCCAGTCCACCCCCCATTCCTTCGAAGATTTGCCCAATAAAGACGAGGAACTCTCCCGGGAGCTCACCCGGAACCTTGCCAAAGGGCCCACGGTGCATGCCGCTGCCTTTGTCCACGCCAAGGCGGTGGTAATCGGCAACGTGACGATCGGCGCGAAGGCCAGTATCTGGCCCTGCGCAGTCCTGCGTGGCGATATCGCCCCCATCAGCGTGGGCGAGGGCACAAATATTCAAGATGGGGCGGTCGTGCATGTAGCCGATCGTCTGCCCTCACTAATCGGCCAGCGCGTGACGGTTGGGCACTTGGCCATGATCCATGCATGCACGATCGGCGACGAATGCCTCATCGGTATGCATGCGACGATTCTCGATGGGGCCGTCATCGGCGCACGTTGCATCATTGGTGCAGGCGCGTTGGTCACCAAGGGCACCATCATTCCGTCCGGCTCGATGGTCTTAGGTTCGCCGGCCAAAGTCGTGCGTCCCTTGACGGCGGCGGAGCAGGCTAGCCTGCCAGGCTGGGCTGAGAAATACGTGAAGGTTGCCGCGCACCATCGCCGTTTCGAGTGACCGTACCAGGTATCCAGTCGGCGGAAGTAGTGCTCGGGCCGGAGGCCTGGCGCCCGCGGCGTGATGCCCATCAAGCCCGAGGGGCATCCCTCGGGGACGCCCGGCGGCAGCGCGCCGCGACCGCTACCCGCGAGCCAGTGGAGGATTTCCTTTTCACGTATTACCCGTTTCGCCTCAGCGCACTCCAGCGGTGGACGCCGGGAGTTGGCGTGGCGTTAGTCGAGGCCGATGAATTACTGGTGGATGGACGCTTCCAGCGTGGCGCCGATGGGTACGTGCGCGTCGTGGCGCCAGATGAATTGGAACGCTCCCGCTTGACCTTCACGCGCGACCTGTGCGTCGCCGTTAACGCCCGCCCCGCATTCCTCGGGTGCTTCGGCCTGCACGAATGGGCGATGGTTTATCAGCAGGCCGCGGAACGCCGACACCAAGGCTGGCCCCTACGGCTCGGGTCGGAAGGCACCGATACGGTTGTGCGGGCCTTGCCCATTCGTTGCACCCATTACGACGCGTTCCGCTTCTTCACGCCGCCCGCTCGGCCGTTGAATAAACTGAATCCCGATCTCGACGGTCGCTTGGTGAACGAACAGCCGGGCTGCGTGCACGTCACGATGGATCTCTATAAGTGGGCGATGAAGTCAGCGCCTTGGGTGCCCGCCGAACTGGCCGCCGATTGCTTTGAACTCGCCCGTGATGCGCGGTCGGTCGATATGCGCGCGAGCCCTTACGATTTCTCCGCCGTTGGGCTCGCGCCTATCTGCATTGAGACGCCGGAAGGGCGCAGCGAGTATGAGCAGGAGCAACGTCGGCTCACAAAAAAGGCGGAACCCTTACGGGCCCGCCTGATTGCGGCGCTGAACGGTGCGCTCAGCGTTTCGGTTTAGTAATTAAGGCAGCAGCTCGACCTTGATGTCCTTGTAGTCGACCTTGCAGCCTGGGTCGTGCGCCTGCAGGGCGAACGTGCCAGTGCCGAGTTTGCGACCAGCCATGCCCTTCGGCGGAGTCCAATCCGCTGGTTCAGCGAAGTCGACGGTCTGCTTGCCGTTGATCCAAATCTGGATGCGCTTCCCTTCGACACGGATGCGGTAGTCGAACCACTCGTCGTCGGGAGCCGGCGCGACGTCCATGACGTCCTTCACCGCGTAGAGGCCACCGGTCTTCTTCTTGTCGCCGTGCGTGGCGTTCACCTGGCACTCATAACCTGCGGCGGGCCAGCCAGCGTCTTGGTAGGCGGTATGGAAATAGATACCAGAGTTGGCACCCTTGTAGGTCTTCACCTTGGCGGTGAATTCAAAGTTCTTGAAGGAAGCCTTACCGTCGGTGCCGACGTAGTAAAGGTGGCCTTGGCCACCGCGGACCTGCAGCACACCGTCAGCGACCTTATAGGTGCCTTCGGGGGAGTTCTTCGAGGGCTTCCAGCCCGCGAGGGACTTGCCGTCGAAGAGGGTGACGGCGTCGGCGGCGAAGCCAGCGGCGGCGGTGAGGAGGACGCACGCCGAAGCGGCGAGGGTCCGGAGGGAGGCACGGGGTAGCATGACGGGTTCTAGCAAAGCCACTCCTCGCCAGTTCGGAAGTCTTAACTTAGCTGAACACCTTGATGCCGGCCTCGCGCATCTCAATCAGGCGCTTCTTCAGCGTTGAGCGGTTGATGCCGAGAATCATGGCGGAACGGAGTTGGTTGCCACGGGTTTCTTCCATGGCTCGGCGGATCATCTCCACTTCGATGGCGCTGAGGATGTCCTGGCCCTCGTTGAGGCGGTTCTGGCGGTAAATGGCCTCGTAAGCGGCGGCCATCGAAGCTCCGGCCGTGGCGGTAGTTTCGGGCAGTGGAGCGGCGGCGGGAGCAGGCGCGTAGCTCGCAACGGCGGCCGTGGCGATGGGAGCGGCGGCCCGGCGTGGGTTAAGGACTTCCTGCGGGAGGTCCTTCGCGAGGATGGTTTCGCCCTTGGCGAGGACGTTGGCGCGCTGCACGACGTTCTCAAGTTCGCGGACGTTGCCCGGCCAATCGTGCGCCATGAGGGCGTCGAGGGCCTCGTTGGAGAGGCGCTTCGGACGTAGCTTCTTCGCTGCGGCCTGACGTTGCAGCATGTAGTCGATGAGCATCGGGATATCGTCCTTGCGCTGA
>CAIYAN010000256.1 GCA_903924185.1 uncultured Opitutia bacterium
ACCGAGGTGGCCGGTGACAAAGAGCACATCGCCGACTTGCGCGGTGCGACGGGTGAGCACCCGGTAGGCGAAGCCTTGGACCGCGAGCGTGGCGCTGAAGGTGCCCGGTGCGGTGCGGCAGACGTCTCCACCGACGAGCTTAAGCCCAGCTTGAGCGGCGGCACGGCCAGCACCATAGGCGAAGTCCTCGAGCCATTTTACTTCGACGTCAGGACCCATCAGGATCGACAGTAGCGCGTCACCAGGCGTCGCGCCCGCTGCGGCGAGGTCGCTGAGGTTACGTTGGATAAGCTTGGCACCGGCCTTCTCGCCAGAGCAGGAGAGGTCGAAGTGGCGACCGAAGACGACGGAGTCGATGGTGGCGACGCGGAAGGGTCGTTCCTGTGTAGCCGGGAGGATGGCGCAGTCGCCGCCGGGTCCCGCGGGAAAGGGTGGGCAGGCGTCAGCCAAGGCAGCGACAAAACGGTCGATGATTTCGCCTTCGGTCAACTTGCCGACGCTAAGTTCGCTTTGCTTCGTGAAGACGCCCATGGTGCGTCCTTGATGGAGGCATTTCCGTCCGTCCGCAACCCTCCGCTCAAGGAAACGCGTGGACCGCCGCTTAGAACTGCGTCGCCGCGTTGGGCGCGAAGTTGAGCCAGATAAAGGTCACGAAGTTAAAGAGCACGTGGATGCCGATGCAGGTCAGTAGGCCATAGCGGTCACGGAAGATACACTGCACGGCACCAAAGGCGGCGAGGGGTAGGAAGGCCGAGAGGCTGCCGTGGATGAGGGCGAAGGCCACGCCGGTCAGGACGATGGCATAACCGCGCGGAAGCCAGCCCTTGAGCAGCGGGTAGAACATGCCGCGGAAGGCGAGCTCCTCGGCGATGGGGGCACCGATGACGATGGAAAGGCCGAAGAGCAGAATGGGCGCCCAGGGGCCGGACCAATCGTAGTCTACCACCATCTTGACGACGGTCTGGGGTTCGTCGGGTAAGACCTGTCCCTGGAGTTCGCAGAAATAGTAGAAGAGTCTCCAGATCAACCCAGCGGCAAACGCCAGGGCGATAATCGACAGGTAAGTTTTGAGCAAGGTGCTCACGCGGAAGGCCCGCCCCGCTAAGCGGACTTCATCCATGCCATCGGTCGGCTCCGGGGGCGGAGTTTCGCCAGCGGTGCTCGCGCTGGGGGCCCAACGGACGGTGCCGGGGGCCGCCAAGGTAAAGACGATGAGCGTCAGCGCGGCCAGGCCTTGGCCAGTCAGGGTCATCACGGCTTGGGCGAGCATGCCAGTCCCGAAGAGGCTAGCCGTACTGCCCAGGATGAGGCCACCCCCCGCCATGCAGACGAGGAAGATGATGATCGGCGCCGGCGAGAGGAGGAACGTCACGACCTGCACAGCCCAGCTCGGCAGGTCGGAACTCAAGACCTTGCGTGGGTGGTCTTCCGCGGGATGGGCGAGGCCGCGTGTCAAGTACCAGACACCTGCCAGTGTCGTGGCTAGCATCCAGGCGACGAAGAGGTAGTCGCGCCAGCCGAGAGCCGTGTCCATTTACTTCGCCGGTTGGCCGTCCTTGGTGACGAGCTTACCGCCGACAAACGTCGAGCGGATGCGCGCCTTGAGCGTGCGGCCAAGGAGCGGGTTATTGCCCGACTTCGAGAGCAGCGTTTTCGCCGAAGGCTTCCAGGTGGCCTTGGGGTCAATGAGTACGAGGTCAGCCAGGCCGCCAATACGAAGCGTGCCAGCGTCGAGGCCCAGCGCGCGAGCCGGGCCGCTGGTGAGGCGCTGTAGGAGAAGCGTTAAGTCCGCATGGCCGTCGG
>CAIYAN010000257.1 GCA_903924185.1 uncultured Opitutia bacterium
GTCGATTATGAATACGGTCGCCTCAACCAATTCATCAAGGGAGCGGACAGCGTCAAGCACGCCGACCTAAAGCGCCAGTTGGCCGAACACGATAAGCTCAAGCCGGCCGAGCCGCCGTTCGTGCTGTCGATTCGGGAAACGGGCGCCCAGGGCCTTGACGCCGTCATCCCCAAGAAGAACACCGTCGTCCCACCCGCCTTCCTCACCGTCCTCAGCGGCCAGTACCCGGCTGAGTCAGCCAAGATCACGCCCACCGCCGACGGCACCAGCACTGGCCGCCGTACGGCGCTCGCCCGCTGGCTAACCGAAAAGTCGAACCCCTTCACCGCGCGTCTCGCGATGAATCGTCTCTGGCAACTTAATTTCCGCCGCGGGCTCACGCCCTACGCGAGCGACTTCGGACGCTTGGGTGAACCGCCTTCGCACCCGGAGCTGCTGGATTGGCTCGCTGCCGAATTCATGGATAAGGGCTGGGATCAAAAAGCCCTGCACCGACTGATTCTCACGAGCGCGGCCTATCGTCGATCCTCCCTGCACTCCGCCCCCCAGGCAGGCCAGCTCAAGGACCCGCAGAACGCACTGCTCTGGCGCTTCCAACCGCAGCGACTGGAGTCAGAAC
Source organism: uncultured Opitutia bacterium (assembly GCA_903924185.1). GTDB lineage: Bacteria > Verrucomicrobiota > Verrucomicrobiia > Opitutales > UBA953 > UBA953. The sequence continues at coordinate 620 of CAIYAN010000257.1, forward strand.
AAATCCGCGATGCTATCTTCGCTGCCTGTGGCGACCTGAAGACCGACAAGCAAGGCGGGCCGAGCGTGGTCTACGGTGAGCCCACCCGTAGTATTTTTACGCGGATCATGCGTAACAACCGCGACCCCCTCGCCGACGTCTTCGATGCGCCCCAATGGTTTAATAGCACGTCCTCGCGCGATGTGACCACGACGCCGATTCAATCGCTACTGCTGCTCAATAGCCCTTTCATGCTGAAACGCGGGGAAGCCCTCGCCGCCCGCCTGACCAAGGAAGCCCCGGGCAACGAGGCCGCCCAGGTCCGCCGCCTGTATCAAGTGCTCTTCGCCCGTCTACCTTCTGCCCAGGAAGCCACACAGGCGACCAAGTTCCTCCAGGAGGTCCGGGCGCAGAAACCGACGGTGGCCGTGACCGCGGCCTTGGCTAATGATTTTCAACCGGAGAAAGTCCCCTTCCGTGATGGTCAAGGTGCGCACCTTGAGGCGAATCATCGCAAGCCATTCCTCGCGCCGGGCGTGACCGCAGCCGACCTCACCCGTGGTTTCACCATGGAAGCCGTCATCTTGCCACGTACCGTCAGCGATGCGGGTTCGGTCCGCGTCATCGCCGCGCAGGTCGGCAAGGGTAAGACCGATGGCTACTGGCAATTAGGCGTCACCGGCCTGAAGTCACGGCGCGCCCCGCAAGTGCTCGTGCTCCAAGCCTTCGGCCCTCTACTCGACGACGCCTTCGGCGAAGCTGTCCATTTCTCCAACCTGCGGATCGAGATGAACAAGCCCTATTACGTCTCCGCCGCCGTGCGCTATGCGGACAAAAAAGGGCCCGGCGAAGTCCACTTCACCCTTAAGGACCTCGCCAATGACGACGAGCCACTGCTCCATGACCGGGTGACCACGAGCCTCACCGGTGTGCGTACCGCCACTCAACCGATTCAACTCGGCGGCAAGGGTGCTGATAGCGAAAGCTCTTTCCATGGCGTCATCGATGAACTGCGCCTCAGTGCCGGCGTCTTGAACGACCAGGCCCTGCTCTACACCAACGAAGACCAGCGACCCGACACCCTCGGCTTCTGGCGCTTCGAGAATAAGAGCGGCACCCTCCGGGATTCTTCGGGCCAGGGCCGCGACCTCACCGTCACTTCCGTCGCAACGCCCAGCGCTAAGGGCGGCGCCACCCCGCTGGCGGCGCTCTGCCACGCGCTCCTTAACTCTTCTGAATTCCTCTACGTCGAATGAACGACCCACGCTGCCATCGCGTTGAAACGAGCACCTCTCGTCGCGACTTCCTTTTCAGTGCTGGCCTTGGCCTCGGCGCCATGGCCTTCAGCGACCTGCTGGCCAAGGAGATTGTCGTGCCCGCCGCAGGTACGCCCCTGCAGCCTGGGGTCGGTCAAATCAAGCCCCGCGCCAAGCGCGTCATCTTCCTCTTCATGGAAGGCGGTCCTTCCCAGATGGACCTCTTCGACCCGAAGCCGCTGCTGAATAAGCTCTCCGGGCAGCGCCTGCCAGAAAGCTTTGGTTCAGTCATCACGGCGATGGGTGAATCCAAGTCTCCGCTTTTGGCCTCGAAACGTGCGTGGAAGCAGCATGGCCAATCTGGCCAGTGGTTCTCCGACTGGATTCCGCATATCGCCTCCTGCTCCGACGACCTTGCCGTTATCCGTTCGTGCAAGGCCGACGGTATCAATCACTCGGCGGGTGTCTGCCAGATGAATACTGGCTCAATCCTCGCGGGTAAGCCCTCGCTAGGCTCGTGGATTAACTACGGCATCGGCTCCGAGAATAGCAATCTACCGGCGTTTATCGTCATGCAGGACAACCAGAGTTCGGTCATCAACGGACCACGCAACTGGGGTGCGGGTTTCATGCCCGCGGGCTACCAAGGCGTCCGCATCACGGGCGGCTCCGAGCCCATCCCAAACCTCAATACCCCGGAAGCCGTCAGCGCCGACCTGCAGAAATCAAAGCTCCAGTTAATCCATAGCGTTAATAAGGACTTCGCCGCCCGCTACCCGGACCGTTCGGAACTCGGTGCCCGCTTGGCGAGCTACGAGCTGGCCGCACGCATGCAGGCCGAGGCCCCCGGTGTGGTCGATCTCACCGGCGAGACGGAAGCCACTCGCAAGCTCTACGGCCTCGATGACAAGACGACCGAAGGTATGGGCCGACTCTGCCTGCTCTCTCGCCGCATGGTGGAACAAGGCGTGCGCTTCGTCCAAATCTACCACGGCGCCGGCTCCAAGTGGGACGCCCACGCCAAGATTGAATCTAACCACGCTGGCCTCTGCGCCTCGATGGATAAACCTGTCGCGGGCCTGCTCAAGGACCTCAAGTCCCGCGGGCTACTCGAAGACACCCTCGTCGTCTGGGGCGGTGAATTCGGCCGTACCCCGATGTCCGAGAAAGGCGATGGCCGCGACCACAACCCCACGGGCTTTACGATGTGGATGGCCGGCGGAGGCGTCAAAGGTGGCCAGACCATCGGCAGCACCGACGACCTCGGCCTGCGCGCCGTCGACACGCCCCTGCATGTGCATGACCTGCATGCGACCATCCTCTGGTTACTCGGCATCGACAACATGGGCCTCACCTACCGTTACAAAGGCCGTCCGGAACGCCCGACCCAAAACGAAGGCGAGCCGTATAAGAAGATTGTTGGGTAAGAAGAAGCGAGGGGACAGCGGGA
>CAIYAN010000258.1 GCA_903924185.1 uncultured Opitutia bacterium
GCCCCGATGAGCGCCACTTGCTGAGTGGCAGGCGAGGGCACGGAGGGACGGAGGGTGACGTTTTGCGCTAAGAGGTCTGCGGCATCGCCATAGGTCAATAACAGACCCAAAGTCCCCTTGCGGTGCATCGTCCCGTAAGCGCCATCCGCCAGCTCGAACGCTAGGCGTTCGGAGATTAACCCCTCGGTCGACAGGCGCCCTTGAGCGATGAGCATGAGTACCGCCTGAAAGTTACTCCGCGCCGAGTAAACATCGGTCGGGTCGGGTGAGCCATAGGACTGGGAAACCTGGAAGCTGACTTCGTTGCGGTAGAAGTCTGCGCGGTTCAGTTGCAGCCCGACCACGCCGACCAGGACGACTTTGCCGTGGCGGCGACAACAACGAGCGGCGAGATTAACGGGCTCTGCGGACGGCGTGGAAGCGGTAATAAGTACCCCCGCAACACCTGACCCCTCCGACCATGCCAGAATATCAGGCAACGGGTCGGCCGACGGGTGTAACGTGAAGCAGCGGGCACCGAAACGTTCGGCGGCCAGGCATTTATCCGGATCGGGATCGAGGCCATAGACCTCGTACCCTTGGGCGACCAGTAAGCGCACCGCGAGTTGGCCAATTAAACCCAGACCACTGACCACGATACGGTCGCCGGGCTGGGCACCTATCAGGCGTACCCCTTGAAGGGCGATGGCGGCGAGTGGCGTAAACACCGCGTCCTCGTCGGTAACATTGTCGGGAATGCGCTCGACGAGTCCATCGGCCACGGAAACGACCTCAGCGTGAGGTCCATTGGAAACGACGCGGTCGCCAAGCGAGAGATCCGACCTCGTCGGGGCCGCGACGACCCGACCGACATTACAATAGCCCATCGGGATGGGTTGGGCGAGCTTGCTTCGGATGGCCTGGACAGCGGGCAGAAAGCCTTCGGCTCGAATCTTTTGCCAAACTTGGCGAACGCGCTCGGGCTGCTGGCGAGCCTTCTGGAACCAGCCAGCGCGGCCAAACTCCACCAACATGCGCTCCGTGCCGAGCGACACTAACGAATGCGTGGCTTGAATCAGGACGCGCCCCGCCGCCGGGCCTGGCGCAGGCACGTGGGCTAGTTCCGTTCGACCAGAACCTAGGTATTGAAGAATTTGTCGCATCCTAGCTCATTGAGCCTACTCACCTTCGGGTGGCACAACGTCCGACTGTGCCCGCAAATCGTGTTCGGTGAACGTCACCATCACGGCGACAATCAAAGCCAGGGAATAGAGCAACGGCGTGAACCAGAAAATCAATTCTAGCGATGCGTGAAGGCTTACGAGGATTAGCACGCCGGCCAACGGAATCGCCTCGGGATGACCGCGGCGACAGGCCAGACGAATCCAACGCCCCAACCACCACAAGCCAGCGAGAACCGGAAGCATCCCGACTACGCCCCATTCGGCTAGCATCTGCAGCCAGTCGCAATGGGCATAGGTAGCACGAATGGCCAACTTGCCTTTTGCGTCTTGGAGGGACTTCTCTTCTGCCTGAAAGACCGGGGAAACCCAGCGGTAAGAACCGGCGCCCCAACCCGTCCAGACCTTGCCTGACCAGCCGCCGGCGCTAGCCATCGCCCAGGTCGAGCGGCGGAGGGGTGCGCGATCATCGGCGCCGTTGACCTGATAGTTAGCAGCCTTTAATTGGATTTTTTTCTCCAAACTCCGGAAGTCCCCGGCGAAAAAGAAGGCTGCGAAAACCACCGCCAGCCCGGCCACCGAGACCCAGATGACATCTCGCGACACCAGCGATTCCTTCGGCGTGCCCAGAAAATAAGCCAGCGGGGTAACGACTGCCAGCAAGAGGAGCGCCATGATAGCGGCGCCAATACTCGTCGTGAAGAAAACAAAAAGGCCGAGAAAAGCGGCGCAAAAAGCGGCGAGTAAGTAAGGGCCACCGCGGGTAACGGAAGCCTGGGAGCGACGTAGATGCCAGAATGTCAGCGCCACCGCGACGGCGGCATTCAAATAAAAATAGATGCCTGCGTGGTTCCGGTTGATAAACGTCCCGAACGTTGTCGCCCCGACGGGCACGGGATAGCCGAGGATCTCTTCCAGATAGCCCCGTTGATTCAGAAACCCGTAGACGGCGTAGACGACCGCGACCGCGAGGCCGATCCAAGCGAGGATGACTAGGCCATGCCGCCGGCGCAGGCCGGCGCGGAGCGCCCCGAAGACTAGCCAAGGCCCCATCAAGGTAAGCATGAGGCGCCAAGCGTTCATGCCACCTGGATCATTTTCGTCGGAGACGAACGGCGCCGCGAGGCCGCTCGGCAACCACGCCACCGGCTTCTCCCTGAAGATGCGCCAGAAGAGGTCCTTCTCCACCACCGTGCCCCAGGGGTTCAGGGCCTGCACCGCGCAATAGGTGAAGAGAACTACCACGACCCAGAAAGGAACGGACGTCACCCAATCACGTAGGCATTCCTTGGCGGGACGGGAGCGCCGGTCGCCGTAAAGGAGAACCGCGGGGAACACTTGAGCGACCAGGCCGCCCACCGGGAAGGCCCAATAGTCGACGTTCGTCAGGGCGCTGAAGCCATCGTCGGGGTTCGGCAGTCGCAGCCAGGTATATCCCAAAGCGAGGGCCCAAGCGCCGAGCGCATAACACTGCGCCTGATGGTTGCCCACCGCGGCCACCAGCACCGCCACTGCGACGCCCAGCAACAGTAGCATCGGCCAGAGCACCACCCCACCCCACGTCCAAGGCACCAGGACAAGGATGGTCGCCGTCAAACCAATGACGGAAATCTCACGGGGTGTGAGCGCCGGCCGACGCAAACGGCGGCCAGCTCTAAAAGTGTGGTCAGCAGCCATGCGGATTAAACGAGCCCCGCTTGATAGATGTCGTGGATGCGCAGCAGCCCAAGGCAACGTTGCGTCGTCGGGTCGGTCACTGGTAGAACGGAAATCTGCGACGGGCGATCCTCCATAACCCGGGCGGCATCCCCGAGCGAAACCGCGGGGTGCGTGCGAATGGGATTCTTCGTCATGATATCGCCAGCGTTAGCCGCGTTGAGATCAATCCCGCGACTCAAGGCCCGCCGGAGGTCACCATCCGTGATCAAGCCGGCCAGGATTCCCTCTGCGCCCAAGATACAAGCGGCGCCGTGCGGATGACGGGTCATCGCGATGACGGTATCACGGAGCGATGTTTCGACGGAAACGACTGCGCAACGCTCGAGCGGTTGCAGAGCTTCGCCCACGGTGAGCAGTAAATTGCGCCCGAGTTGACCTGCCGGGTGGAAGCGCGCGAAGTCGCTCGCAGCAAAACCGCGCTTAGTCATCAAGGCCGCCGCCAAGGCATCGCCTAGGGCCAAGGTCAGGAGCGCACTCGTCGTCGGGACTAGGCCCAACGGGTCGGCCTCCGGGCGAGCGCCAATATCGAGGACAATATCGGACTGCGTGGCCAAGGGCGACTGGACATTGCCGACGATGGCAATGAGCGGAGACTTGAAAGAGCGCAGCACCGGCAAGAGCCGCACTAATTCGGCAGTCGAGCCTGAGCGGGACACGAGGATGACCGGATCGCCGGGCTGGAGGATGCCGAGGTCGCCATGCACCGCGTCGGCGGCATGCAGGAAAATCGCGGGCGTCCCAGTACTGCACAGCGTCGCCGCAATCTTCTGCGCGATGAGGCCGGATTTACCGACGCCACAGAGCACAACCTTGCCGGAGTGCGCCGCAATCAAATCGACGGCCTTCGTAAAGGTGCCGTCCAGACGCGTGGCGAGTTCGGAAAGCGCCTCGGCTTCGGCCTGCAGGAGAGCACGGGCGGAATTTAGGGGAGTGGTCATGGGGTGAA
>CAIYAN010000259.1 GCA_903924185.1 uncultured Opitutia bacterium
CTTGGCTGGTAATCGCCAGCAGGCAGAAGAGAGGAAGAAATTTCATTTTTCGGATTTTTCGTTAATTTTGGCGTCAGCGGGAGCCTCGAGTAAATCACCCTTCCGGAGCTCGACGAAACGCTCGCGCATCTCCTTCAGCTTTTCAGGGAAGCGGGCGGAACACTCGTCCTGTTCGAAGGGGTCTTTGGTAAGGTTGAAGAGTTCGGCCTTCCCTTGGGGGTTGGTATGCGGGGCGATGAGTTTCCAGTCGCCATGGAAGACCGCCGAACGCTGGTAATGCGGAATGTAGATGGTGCGCGGAGCGGGCGTCGCATCGGCACCGGTCAACACGGCCCAACGATCGAGCCCATCGAACTTCACGTCCGCCGGCACGGCGGCTCCCGTCAGGCGAGCCATCGTCGGCAGCCAGTCAGCCACATGCATCGGGTGGCTATTCTTGCCGGCGGGCAGGTGACCCGGCCAGCTGACGAACGCGTTGACGCGCATCCCGCCCTCATACGGGGTGTTCTTCCAGCCACGAAGGGGCGCATTCGTGGTGACGGCCGGACTACCCTTGGTCTTACCGACATAGGGATTGCCGCTGCTTTCGATTCCGCCGTTGTCCGAGGTGAAGATGATCACCGTGTTCTCGAGTTGCCCCGAGGCCTTGAGGGCGTCGTAGAGCTCGCCGACCTTAGCATCCAGCTGCGATACAAAGGCCGCATAACGACGAATCGAATCATCTTTCGCTGCGTCGTCATGGAACTTCACGCCCTCATACGCTTTGAAATATTCCTTTGGGGCATCAATCGGGATATGCACGGCACCAAAGGGTACGTAGGCAAACCACGGTCCGTTCTTCTCGAGAATAACGCGCTTGGCGTCCGCGGCGATCAGTTCGGTGGCATTGCCTTCCTCCTGCAGCAGCACGTCGTTGCGATTCCACGTATCCTCCAAGGAGCCTGGACGATACTTGTGCGTCCACGGGTCGATGGCGCCCGTGAGGAAACCATAGGACTGGTCGAACCCATACTGGCGGGGGCCCCAAGCAAACTTACCGCCCAGATGCCACTTGCCCGAAATGGACGTGCGATAACCCACGGACTTTAACGCCGAGGCCAGCGTGTAGGTCCCCTCGGGGAAAGCGCGCATGTTCGTCGGACCGAGCACATGGGGACCGAAGCGACTCGTCCAGCGACCTGAGAGCAAAGCCGTGCGGGTCGGCGTGCATACCGGTTGCACATAATGGCGATCCAACTCCACCGAAGTCTTGAGAATCTCCGCCATCCGAGGCGTGGTAAATTTTCCGCCATGCCAACTGACGTCGGCCCAGCCCATGTCATCCGCGACGATGAGCAACACGTTCGGACGGACCGGTGCAGGGGCCGCCACGACGAACGAGACGATACCGAGACAGGCGACGAGGAGACGGAGGGTCTTCATGGGGGTGCTTTCTTGTAGCACCTCCCTGCCCTGAAGCAATCTCCAGACAGGCCTACTTAGCCTGCGCGACGTTACGCTTCGGTAGTTTAGCTAGGTAGGCCGACTCCGCCGCCTTCACCTTGGCCCGCTGGGGCTCGACCTGCGGAGAGAGGTCCGCAATCGTACGAGCCAGCTCGACGAGGTTCTTCTCGCGGTCGGGCACTTCCTTGGTCGCGGCAGCGAGGGCCTTCTGGGCGGCCAGCCACTTGGCCTTGGCTTCGTCGAGCGTCTTAGCGGCCGCCACGATAGCCTGCTTCTTCGCTTCCGCCGGCAAGGCCGCTTCGGCTAAACGTGCCTTAGTAGTTGTGATCGCTTGCTGCATCGGGGCTAAGGCCACTTGGGCCGCATCGACGGCTGCTTGATGCGGGGCGAGCTTGGCGATGTAAGCCTTCTCAACGGCCGCCGGCGCCGCTACTTTCAGCGCATATTCTTTTTGTTGGGCGAGACGAACCTTCGCTTGCTCGGCTAATTCAGTTTGGTCGGGACCCAATTGCTTCTCCGTTTCGACGAGGACCGCCCGGGCTGCCTCGACCTTGGCGACATCGCCTGCCACCAAGGAGCCTGCCTGGGTAACGGCGACGACGGCCGCGAAACGGGCCGCCTGCGCTTGCACAACGGCTTGTTTGGCCTCCGCCAGTTCCGTCAAGGCCACTGCCAAACGTGCGGCGGTTTCTTTGCTGGAAGTAAAATAACGGAGCGAGAGTAAGCCGGAGACGCCTTGGGTAGCGGCGTCGGCCTCTGAAGCCTTAGTGACTTGAGCCGTGGCGGCCTGTAAGCGCTTTTCCGTCAACTCGGCCGCCGTCAGGCTGGCCGCTAGCTTACGCTCGGCTGCATCGACTTTTGCTTGGACAGCGGCTACGGCCGCCTTGGCCTGAGTCAGTTCGGCCGACGCCGTAGCGGCTTCCTTCTTCAAAGTCTCGACGCGAGTCGTCAGTTCCGCCACGCGCAGGCGGACAGGGCGCATGATGCGGCCATACTCTTCGATGGCGGCTTTAGCGGCGGCGACTTCGGTGTCGCGCTGGCGAATGGCCTCACCCAACAAAGCCTGACGTTCGCCTAAAAGTTTAGTCTGGGCCTCGACTTTACCCGCCGCTTCGGCTTCGGCTTGGCGCAGCGGGCCCAGCGGAGCTTCGAGGGACGGCAACGCCGCTTTAAGTTCAGTCCAAGCGGCTTCCAGCGGAGGTAGTTTCGCAGCCAAGTCAGCTACCTGCTGGGTCGTAGCCGTCACGCGCGCAAGGGCGGCCTGGTGCGCCTGCTCGTTCTCCGCTTTCGCAGCGATCGCATCGGCGACATCCGCCTCAAGCTTGGCGAGGCGTTCCTTCTCGGCGAGGACACCGACGTTAAATTCAGCCGCCCGCAGGAAAGCGACGTGTTCTTCCCAGCCCGCAATCTGCGACTGCGAATGTTTGGTGAAGGCCTCGGCCGCGGCGGCATCCGACTTTAGCTTATTCAACGCAGTCATTTGCCCCTGGACGACCCCTTGACGGGCCTGCAGTGAAGCGAGTTGACCACGGGAAAACTCCAAGGCGGTGGCTTGGGTCTCACGTTGCTTCTGGGTCGACGCCTTGGTCTTTTCATCGGTCTTCGCACTGGCGAGCACCTTATCCGAATAAGCTAAGGACCCTTCGTCCGTCTTCACCTTGGCCTGAAGGTCAACGAGACGGTTAGCGATCCAATCTAGGTCGAGCGACGACTTGGCGGCCAACTCCAGTAAAGCGCGCCGTTCCGTCTTGGCGGGGGTGAGGGCCTCGCTGGCGACCTTAATTTTAGCGGTCAACTCCGCCTTCGTCTTTTCGTCCGTAGTCTTACTATAGAGGACCGAGCGCATAGCCTCCAATTCCTTATTGGCCGGCTGATAGCGAACTTCCACCGCGTTAAGTTTCTTCATCACTTCGGCGGAAGCGGCCAAGATGGTGGCATTTTCGGCCTCGGCGGCACGGAGCTGGGCCAGCGCGGCTTGCGCGTCCGCCGGGGCGCTCGTTGCCTTCGCCCGTAAGCTGACCAATTGCTTTTCGGCTTCGGCGATACGCTCCGCGAGCTTCGGCGGATTCACCGATATTTGTGTTAGGTCCTGGCCAGACTCGACGTCAAAGAAGCGGACCTCGCCCAGCCAATTGCCCGTCACGAAAACCTTGGAGTCGGCGAGCGCGACGATTTTAGAGACCACATCGGCCTGCTTGACACCACGGGCATGCGTCAGACGTTTTCCATCGATGGTCCAAAGGGCCGTGGTGCCGTCGTTACCGCAACTTAATAGACGGCCATCAGGCGTGAAAGCCACGGACTGCACTGAGCCGCCATGCGCAGCCCAGTTGGCCACGCGTTTCCCCGTCTTAAGCTCCCATGTAGTAATCGTCCCATCGGCCGAACAACTGGCGAGTACGTTGGAGTCCGAGCGCCAAGCGAGGTCGGTCACGCTGGCCTTATGTTGACCGAGGTTGAAGAACTCGCCCCCATTCTCGGACTCCCAGACCATGACGTTTCCGTTGCGGTCAGCGGTCGCGAGCAGGATACCATCAGGGCTGAAGTCAGCGCCCGTCACCCATTCGGTGTGTTTGGAAATCGTGTAGAGCAGCTCACCCGTAGCGGTGTCGAAGCACTTCACCTTCTTGGCGTTTGTACCGACGGCGATGCGTTTATGGTCTGGGCTGATATCTGCGGACATCAGTTGGTCGAATTCCTTACCGACCTCGGTGACGCGCCGGCCGGACTTCACATCCCAGACGACGGCATGGCCGAATTTGCCGCCGCGGCCACCGCCTAAGATGAGTAATGAGCCATTGGCGCTAAACTTCAAAGACCGGGCATACCCTTCGGGATAAGGCAGGACGCCCGCGAGTTCACGGGACTCGGTATCATAGATGAGAATCTGCTTCTGGCCGGCGACGGCCAAGAGGGAGGTCCAGGGACTGGCCGCCATGGCTGTGACCGCGGTGAGGCGCTGGGTGACGACGATCGGATCCAGCAAGACGTGTTCGGGTCGGGCGACTGGGCCCGTGGGCTTACCCGCCCCGGCCGAAAGCGACAGGTCAACCTTGGGGCGATTGGCGGCACGGGCGATGCTACCCTTGCTCTGTAGGACGCCATCGGCGATCCACTTGGATAATAAAGCCAAGTCCTTCGCTGGCAAAGGAGAGCCCTCAGGCGGCATGAACGGCTCTTCCTTTTGCGTACTGCAGGTCCACAAGCGGCTACCTCCGGGGTTGCCTGGGTCCACGACGGCGCCACCACCACCGCCGGCAACGAGGGCAGCATAACTGGTCATATCCAGCCCACCCTTCTTCTTGTCAGGATTATGGCAAGAGAAGCACTTATTCTCCAACAACGGACGGATATGGTCGTCGTAGGTCAGCTTGACGGCGGCCTCTTGGGCGCGCGCGGTGAGCCCAGTCAGGCCCGTGGCGGCGAGGAGGAGGAAACGGCGCGAGACCGCGCCCAAACGCGATGAGAAAGCAGCCACGGGAGATTAATGGGTAAAGACGAATTCCTTGGAGTTCAGTAACGCCCAGAAAGCATCCTCGAGGACCGCCTGCCGGCTGGCGGGGTCACTTGCCAAGGCCTTGAGTACAGCGTCTTTCTCGGCCGCCAACGGGTGCCGGCCGAAGACGCGCATAAAGAGGTCGGTGACGATGACGTCGTTCGACTTACCATCCGCAATGAGCCGTTCGACTACGCGGCCACGGCGGATACGGTCGTTGATGGCATCACCATTCATGAGGTGAAGTGCCTGCGAGAGGTTAGGATCGGTCTTCACCTCACTGGAGGATACCGACTCACGCTTGGCGCGGCCGAAGGTCGTCAGGAAGTAGTTACTGACCGCACCGTCGGCGATTTGCACGGCACGGGCCCCGATCGGCAAGCCTTGGAACTTATTCGGCGTTTCGGTGATTTGCGAGATGGCGTCGAGCAGAACCTCGGCACGGACGCGGCGGACTTGGGCCCGGGCAAAGTTCAGTTTATCGCCGCCATTGCTGGCGTTTGTCTTGGATGAACGCTGGTAGGCGGCCGAGCTCACCACGTCTTTCACCAACTTACGGACGTCATACTTGTAGTCGGTCAGGTGCTGAGCCAGTTGGTCAAGCAGATCCGGATTGGACGGCGGATTGGAGACGCGCACGTCATCCACGGGATCCACGACGCCGACGCCCAAGAAGTGCGCCCAGACGATATTGGAGATATTGCGGGCGAACCACGGGTTCCGCGGCGAGGCAATCCACTCAGCCAAAGCCTTGCGGCGGTCATCGCCAGGCTTGAGGTCAGGCTCCTCGCCCCCGAGGAACTTTGGCTTCACGTTGGCCTTAGTTAGGAAGTGCTGAGACTCCCCGTTCTTGCTGTTGTAGATGATGACTTCTTGAGGATCGTCGGTGTTCTTCCGGCCAATCTGCGCGAAGAAAGCATTGAAACCATAGTAGTCGCTCATCGTCCAGCGGTCGAACGGGTGGTTATGGCACTGGGCGCACTGGATGCGCATGCCCATGAACACTTGGGCGACGTTTTCGCTGAGCTTTAACTTATCCAGTTCGGTCTGGTAGAAGTTCACCGGCGGGTTGGAGACCGTGCCGCCGTTCGCAGACAGTAGGTCGACGACCACCTCGTTCAACGGCTGGTTCTGGCCGATGCGGTCAGCAAGCCAGTTGTAGTAGAGGAGCGAGTTTTTGTAAAACGGCGGCTGGTTATTACCCCCATTGATACCGGAACGAATCTGGAGTAACTCGGACCACTTCATGACCCATAGTTCCGTAAATTCTTTACGCTGCAACAGCACGTCAACCAACTGGGACCGCTTATCGGGGCGCTTATCCGCCAGAAACGCCTGCACTTCCTCGGGCTTGGGATAAAGCCCGACGACATCGATGTAGACGCGGCGGACATATTCCTCATCGGTGCAGAGGCCTGAAGGCGCAATACGAAGACGGTGCAGGCGTTCGTTCACCGCGGTGTCGACGTAATTATAGGCTTCGGCCTGCGGACGGGTATAGACGAGGTCCTTGGGAATCACAATCACTTGGGCGGTCACGCTGAAGACATTGAAGCGGGCCAACATGAAGGCCGCCCCGCGGTCGGCGGAAGTCACCACACCCTGCTTGGTGACCTTCGCGACCGGGTCGTTATTGGACATGAACAGCGCCAGGCTGGTCACATCGCGGTCAGTGCCGTCGGAATAGGTGGCGCGGACGGTGATCTGCTGAGTGGCGTTGGCCCCTTCCAAGACGATTTGCTTGGGGAAGACCTCGATCCCAGTCACCGTGGCCACGTCGGACGCGTCGTCGTGGGCGCCATTAGCGATCCATTCCAGCAGGGTTCGATTATAGGTCGAATCTGCCTCGAAGACTTTATTGCCCGTGTGCGGCACGGCACCGATAGACTTCTCGATCAACGTGCTTTCCTCGGGAATGGCTAAGTTGATACGACGGCCGATCATCTCACGGGTCAGGCGGCTATAGTCGCCGGCGGGGTCCATGCCGAAAAGCGAGAGACGGAAACCGTCCTTACCGCGGGCCGCACCGTGACAACCGCCTGCATTGCAGCCGCCGCGGAGAAAAACCGGCATCACATCGAGGCGGAAGGAAACCGCGCGATCCTTGAGGCCATTCTTGACCTGGACAGGAATCTTCGCCGAAAGACCGCCCAATTCGGCGATGACTTCGGTGGCACCGCTGTCGGCGATGGCATGCGCGGAATACTCTTCCAGGGAAGCCACCTTTGAATCAGCCACGTGCAGGTTAGCAAAAGCCGTCACATCGCGGGTCGTGGCGTCCTTGAAGGTCGCCAGCACCACTAAGCGATGGAAGTCGCGCTTGGACTCGAGGGATACCGCGGCCGGGAAGATTTCGAGCTTCTCAATCTGCGTGAGCTTTTGCGTCAGGTCGGCCGGAGCCGGAGCGGCCGTCAGGAAAGCCGGGGTGCACGCCGCCAGGTAAGAGAAGAGCAGTCGAAATGAAGTCATGGTTATTGCTTGTTGCCCGTCGCGGCTTGCTGGCGGAGTTGTTCGAGGCGGGAAAGAACGACCGGGGCGACTGGCGCCACGACGGGCTTAGTGGCATCGGCCTTCGGGGCTTCGGCCTTGGCGACCGGAGCTGGGGCGGCTTTACGGGGCACATCGACGCGGACGCTCGAGCCGAGGGCGACGCGGTGCGTCGTGGTCCCGCCAGGGACGGGGACGTCCACTTGGATAAAGAGGTTGGTAATCTTGCCAGGGAAGCAGTCCTTGCTCGGCTTGACGCGGAAGGTCAAATCGGTTGACGCCTTCGTAATCTTAATCGGCTCGATGGCGACGGTATCAGGAACACCAACCAGACGGGCGATGGCTTCACCTTCAAACGGCATGAGCTGTTCGATCTTCGTCGTCACGACACCCTCCTGCCCTTGCTCGATAGCCGCCATCGGGAACGCGGAGGCGGTCACATAGGCTGTCTGCGTTTTCACGATACAGAAAGGCGAGGCATTGAAGACACGACCCCGGCCGGCATCGGCCTCACCCATGACGACAAACTTCCAGTCGGCGGCGGCCACGCCCGCATTGGCGCTTAACTGGAACGTACATTCATCGGCCCCCGCCGGGATTGTCATCTCGCCTAGCACCGAAACCCCAGGCGGCGTCCACACCATGATAACACGGATGGCAGTGGTGAAACCTGGCTTGCGCTTGGCAACGACCTTAAGGTCATAGACGCCATTCTGGACGAGCGGAACCTTCGGCGGGACGATCTCTAGGGAGTAAGGCGCCTCTTCGACCACTACGACCGGTAGGCGGTCTTCCGTGTCAGTGAGGTAGATAACATTACCGTCGCGGACGACGTCGAAGTTCTGGCGGAGACGACCAACGACCTTATTCTGGGGGTCGACGGGCTCTAAGCGGACTGGCACGACGGCTTGGCCCAAGGGAGCATCCGCGGCGGCCTCAAAGAGCAGCGGGGCGTTCGGCATATCCTTCGGTGCCTGTTCGGTCAGCAGTTTCACCCCGGCGGGCAAGCCAGGTGCAACGAAGCGGTAGTCACCACCCACGCGGGTGCGGGTGAAGTTTTCGAGTAACGCCATCCGACCACCCCGCGGAACCGCGATGAACTGACGGTAATGCGAATCGTTAACCGAGTATTCGGGGGAAGCGAAGGTCAGTCGCGGCTGCGAGGCGGTGAGCTCGACGCGGTAGACAAACTTGGGGCTACCCCGATCCAAGTGATCACGGATGCTGAGCATATATTCGCCATCGGCGGGCACCGTGACTTCGAAGCGGGAATCGAGGCGCCGCGTGCCGCCGCCATCATCGTTGGAAATCAAGGCGGCCCCGGCTGAGCCGCGCAGGCTGATAACCGGATCCAGCGGCGAGCCTAACCCCTGCGCGTAGGCATGGCCGGTGAGAACCTGCCCTTTCTTCAAAGTGAGGCGGTAGTAATCCGCGTCACCCGGCTCCCCAATGATGCCATTAAGCGCATAAGCCTCGGCGGGCGGCACCACGTTGGCCTGCTCCCGGGTACTGTTCGGCTCGGACTCCAAGAAGTTATCCACCTGGGAAATACGAAAAGGATTACCTGACGGCGCGGGCGCCTCGACGGAGAACACCTCAAAGTTAGGATCCTCTTCGGACGGTACCGTCACCGAACCCGTAAAGGAACCCTTGGCGTCGATGAAACGCACGTCGACTTTTGAACCGACCTTACCGCCGGCGGGAAAGACCACATCTGGTCGGCGGAAATCGCCGACATGCAGGCGATAGAACGAGCGCGTCGAGCCGCGGTAGGAGGACTCTCGAACCATCACATAATAGTCACCATCGTATTCTGCGACAAAGGAACAGTAGCCATCTTGACGATGTAGGATGGTGTCATCGGAGAAGGCCTTTTCAAACCGGTCCTTGTCCAGGATGGCGATGTACGGGTCGAAATTGAGGTAGCCAAGGCGGAGCCCATCAACCTCGAGGCTGAGGCGCTGCCCTTTTTTCACCGTGACCTTAAAGTAATCCACATCCTCGGTGAGGACGATGCCCTCGATGGTGCTGTTCAGGGGAACCGCCTGGGCTTGCGCAAACTCTGAGTTCGGCTCCCTCTCGTCGACCGTTGGATAAGGGCTAACAAAGAATTGGCGCGGGTGGGAAAGGCCCGTCCGCGTGCGCACGCGCACTAAGTGACTACCCAAGGTAGCATCGGCGGCCACCGCAATGGTCAGGTCGACCTTGCCCGCGGCCACGGCATCGACACTTTTGACGGTGAAGCCGGGGTCATAGAACAGGAGCGTCTCGAAGTCCTCGAGGCGCGTGCCGGTCACGGAAAGCTTAAATTCAGAGCCGCGCTGCCCGCCATTCGGCTTGCAGGCACTGAACTCGGGGTAAGCAGCCCGCAATCCCGCCGTCAGGCAGAGCAGGACGGTAAAGAGACGGGACAACATGGGCGGACGGGAAGCCGCGGGAGGGACGCTTAAGCGAGCCACTCCTGCATGACGCGACCACCGTTGACGATATCGATGGGGCGACCGCCATCGGAGACGATACGCTTCTCAGCGTTAATGCCGAGCGTGCGGTACATGGTCTTAGCGAGGTCTTCCGGGCCGACCGCGTCGCGATCGGGTTCACCACCGAGGGCATCGGAAGCGCCGTGGACATAACCTTCCTTCACGCCACCGCCGGCGAGGGCGACCGAGAAGACACGTGGCCAGTGGTCACGGCCGTTGGTACCATTGACGCGCGGGGTGCGGCCGAACTCGGAACTGACCATGACGAGCGTGCGCTTGAGCATACCGCGGTCGGCGAGGTCGGTGATGAGGCGGGCGAAGGCTTGGTCGAACTGCGGAGCTTGACCGTCGAAGCCGCTCTTGATGTTAGAGTGGTGGTCCCAGCCTCCGAAGTTAACGGAGACCATGCGGACGCCAGCCTCGACGAGACGGCGGGCGAGGAGGAAACGCTGGCCCGCGGCATTACGGCCATACTCGTCGCGCATCTTCTCTGACTCCTTGGCAAGGTCGAAGGCCTCGCGGGCCTTGGCACTGCTCACGAGACCGTAGGCGGCCTGATAGAAGCTATCCATCGCGCCGATGGCGTCGGACTTCTCGGTCTCGCGGAAATGCTGGTCGACGCTTTCGAGCAAGCTGCGGCGGCGGTCAAAGCGCTGCTGGTTGATGTCCTTCGGCGACAGAAGGTCACGCACGGTGAAGCCCTTATCGGCGGGATCGCTACCGAGGGCAAACGGACCAAAGGCACTGCTCATGTAGCCCGTGCCTTGTTCAGGGACGGACTGCGACGGCACCACGACATAGGGAGGTAGGTTGTTGCGCGCGCCTTGCTCGTGCGAGATGACGGAACCGAAGCTGGGAAACTTAATGGCAGGGCTCGGACGGTAGCCCGTGAACATATTATGCGTACCACGTTCATGCGCCGCCTCACCGTGCGTCATCGAACGCACGACCGTGAGCTTGTTCATGATCTTAGCGATGTTGACGAATTTCTCGCCGACATACTCACCTGGAAGGGACGTCTTGATCGGCGTATACGGACCACGGTAATCAGGGGAAGCGAACGGCTTCGGATCCCAAGATTCGTGCTGCGCCATGCCACCGGGCAGGTAAATGTGAATGACCGCATCGGCGGTCGCCGCGAAGCCCTCGACCTTCGGTAATTCGAGCGCCTGGAGCTGCATCATTTTAGGCAGCGTGAGGCCAATCGTCCCGAGCATCCCGACATGGAGGAAGTCGCGGCGGCTGAAGCCAGCGCCGACCGTGGGGTGGTCACCTTGGCAGAAACGGTGCATTTTCATGTCGGTAGGGGTAGGGGCTTGGGGTTAGGGGTAAGACAGATGAAGACGCCTCAGGTTGCCGTTTAAATAAAAAATATATAGCAATTACCCCCCCCAGCGGGGCAGCGGAGGGGGCACCCTGCCCCCACCTAACTTAAAGGCAATAACTACAACTTCTGAGCATTTTCATTCGCCGAGGCCAAACCGGGTAGCTTTGGGCTGATTTTACGGCAACCCTAAGCGGTTTTTGACATTCCCTCTATTGGCAACTAGAACCGCAAACAACCCAACCTATGAGCACCCCTGATACCGACGCGTCCAGCGAAGAGCCCAAGTCCCTGACTTGGGGGTTCCGCCTGCTCCTCGTCTCCTCCGCCCTCTACATTGCCGGGTGTTCCGCCTACTTCTCTGTGCGCGGGCTCGGCCTCTTGTTCGTGGGCTCGGAGATACCGGTCATGGTCATGGCGGCGAGCTTGGAGGTCGGCAAGTTGGTCGCGGCGTCCTTCCTCTACCGCTACTGGGACCGTATCAATGGGGCCATGCGCTTCTACCTCACGGTGGCGGTCCTGGCGCTCATCGCCATCACTTCACTTGGCAACTATGGCTTCTTGGCCCGCGCCTACGAGAAGACCCATACGCAAAATGTGATTAGCGAAGCCCAGATTGCTAACCTCGATAAGGAAATCGCGGAAATTAATAAGCAGGTCGAGGACGCCCGCGGTAAGAACAGTCGCGTGAACACCTCCAGCCGCGAGGACATCACGAAGGCCCAAGCCCGCCTCGTGCAAGCCACGGAAGATCAGGCCAAGGCCCTCGCCCGCCTGCAGGAGCAACGCAAGGCCCTCGCCGACCGCCGGGCCATTGAAATGATTGCGCCCACCCAACGCGGCAGCGACCAGACCGCCGCGATTTCAAAGTCCATCGCGGCCGAAGAAGCCGCGATTGCCAAGAACGTCGCCGCCGAAGAGTCGACGGTTCTCGGCCTAAACGACCGCCTTCAAGTCCTTGACCAAGCCGTCGCCGCCTACACCAGCCAAGGCACGACGAGCCAGTTCCTCTTCTTCGAGAAGGACAACGTCAAAAAGGGGCAGGAACTCCGCGAGCAACAGCGGCCGGAACGCCTCGAAATCCTTGCTAAACTTACCGAAACAAGCAACCGCATCGAACGCATCCGCGCCGACGCCAACGCCCGCATCAAGGGCATGCGCGCCGACCAAGCGCAGGTCAACGCTACCTCCACCCAGGAGACCGCCACCCTGCGTGCGACCTTCGACCAAGAACTCGCCCGCCTCGATACCGAAGAGAAAGGCCTCCGTAAATCCAGCGCCGAGAACCTCGCCATCCTGGAAAAGCAGATCACGGCGCTGAATGAGCAAGGCCAAGGCAAGGTCACCTTGACCGAAGGGGAAATCGAAAAACTCGCAGCCGCCGTCCGCACGAAGGGCACCGAGGTCCTGCGCCTGCGTGAACAGATTGCTGCCTCCGATATCGGCTCGTATCGCTTCGTAGCCCGCGCCTTCGACGCTGAAGCTGATGACGTCGTCAAGTGGCTGATGCTGGCGCTCGTCGCGGTCTTCGACCCCCTAGCTGTCTGCCTCGTCGTCGCTTTCAATATGGCGGTTACGCAACGCCGCCGCACCGCAGCGGAAGTCGCGGAAGCCAACGGCGGCGGCAGCGTGGCTAGCCCCGTGCACCGCAAGACCCCTTGGACGGCCCTCGAGGTCACCATCGTGGTCATCCTGACGTCGGTCATCGCGCTGATCGCCGCTTGGTTCTTCATCACCGAGCGCTCCAATTCGCATGCTCGGTCCAACGCGAACTCGACCATCTTCATCCCCAGCGAGAGCTTCGCCGTCGTTACCTTTCGCCCCGACGAACTTCGGCAGAAGTCCAATCAGGCCTTTCCGGCATGGCTCGAGCGCACCGGTGGTAAAGGTATGTCCGCAGCCGTCGCCGAACTCGTGAAGAACGGCCTCGACCCGCACTCTGAGCTCTACGCCTTTGTTAAGTTTCCGACCCAAAACGTCGCCTCGCCCGACGCTAATCGTCCGGTGATGATTTGCGGACTGGTCATCTGCGTCCAAGATCCGGTCGTGGCCGAAGCCGCCCTCTCCCGGGTGGCTGACCAGATGAACAACGCCATCCGCGGCGAGACTGGTAAGCCGACTTCTCACCTGTCGCGCAGCCGCTCGATGGTCCGACACGGGGAGGGCCGGTATATGGATCCAGAAGGCGGGTTTTTTACCTTTGGTCTGACGAACCGGACCGCCATCATCTTAGTTGAGTTCGAAGGCAACCCGCAGGCCCCTTGCGTGGAAAAGGAAATCCGCCAGTGCCTCACGCCCCCGCCCCGCAAGCCAGTCAAGGGCACCGAGACTCGCGACAAACTCCCCGCCTACGCCTGCAGCCAGGCTGGCGCTTTGACGCTCTGGTTCGACGCTAACCGCTTTTTCCGTCGCCTGCCGATGAGTACGGCGACCAAGCAGCGCTACGAACAACTCCAGCCTTCGTTGGACTTCGAACTCCTCCTGGCGCTGAGCACTGAAGGTAACGACACGCTCAAGTTGAACGGTAGTTACCTCTACCAATTTGACCGCTTCAATGAAGCCTCGCCCCGCGAGCCGCTTAAACTACTCGCCGCCGTGGATGCTCCCAAGGCGCCCGACCTCGGCTGGAAACTCATCAACCGTTGCATCGACACCATTGACTATGATGCGATGGTGGAACGCATGCGCGGCGCCCTCGGCGACGACCAAGCGCCCGGTGCCCAGCAAGTACACGTGCTGAAGGATATCGCCACTTCCCGCGATGCCAAGTTTACGATGTCGGCTCGCTTCGACGCCAAGGCGGGCCCGCCGGTGATGGCGGCGATGTCGATCCTTTCGCAATAAGGAATGAAGGCGCGGCGCTCACTGAACCTCCTAGTCGCCGCCGCGGGTTTGGTGTTCCTCTCGGGTTGCGCCACCGAGACCCTCACCGATAGCGCGTTCTGGTCCTACCTCCCTTTCACTTCTAACAAGGGCGGCAAGGGCTCAGGTGGCCCAGGCGGCAGCGACGCTCAGCAGCCAAAGGTCGACAAAGTGCCGTCAGCGAAATCCAACGACGGGGCTAAACCGACGACAACGCAACGCTCGACCGATCCGATTTCCGAAGACTGGAACGACCCCGTAAAGCCGAAGCTGGCAGCGGAACCTTCAAAGCAGTCGAACACGCCTCCGCGCGCAACCAACGACCCTGCAGGCCGCTCGCCGACGGTGGGTACGGGTGTCGGTGGCTTGTCGCCGAAGGCTTCGCCCACGAGCCTCCCGGTCCGAGCTGACCTACCGACTGCACCCGTTTCCGTTCAGGGCTCGGGCCCTGCCCTGCCTACGCCGGACAGCGGTGCTCCCGCCGCTAAGAACGTCGACCCGGTTACCCTCCCCCGGCCCGAGCTCAACCCGACTGTGCCGACCGCGCCTACCGCCCTAGGCTTAGGCGATTCCACGGCAAAGACGCCCTCCAGCCGCACCCCGGCCAGCAATCCCGCGACCCTCGAATTGCCAGGGCCGAAAGCCAAACCCCAGCGTACCCCGTTACGCTTGCC
>CAIYAN010000260.1 GCA_903924185.1 uncultured Opitutia bacterium
ATGGCTGCCAACCGCAGCATGATGAAGCTCTACGGCTCAATGGTCACCGACAAGAAACTCCGCACGCAGTTCCTCGGGCGTATCCTCGCCGAGCATTCGCTCACCCGCAAGATGCTCAACGACCTCTCCGACTCGAAACTTACCGAAGGCCGCCCACGGTTGCTCAAGGTTATCATGCTCCGCGAGGCCGCTATCGATCTTCTCCACGAACAGCAGGTTGCCTTGCTCAAGGATTGGCGAAAGAAGCTGGCGGACGGGGAGCGCAAGGAAGCGGATGCCCTCATGCCGCAGATGCTCCTGTCGCTGAACGCCATCGCCGCCGGCCTGCAAGCCACGGGCTGAGGCGTTTTGGGTTCAGGAGTCCCTCCGGTCTCGCTTGCGGGACCAAAACTCTCGTCGGTTACACTATGCCGTCTAGACGTGCTTCCAGAAATCCATCAGGAACCGCGTGGCTAGTTGGCTCAGGAAAACGATATTCCAAAAGATGAGCTGCAGGCCGAGCGAAGGGCCAAAGCCCATGCTGAGGACTTGGGCGGCGGCGCTGGTAACCAGCAGGACGACGGTCGCCGTGCAGAGCGAGATGACCAGGATCTCGACGGATTGAGGGATGAAGCCCGAGAGGCTAGTGTCTGCCATGCAGATGGCGGCAAAGGTGAGGGCGACGGATACGATGCCGGTGAGGCCGATGCCGATGGCGGAACCGTCCTTGCCGAAGAAGTGTTGGGCGGCGAGACGGCCGAGGATCGGTAGGTAGATGAGCACCATCGCTAGGGCTATCCAGAAGCCCGTACTGCCGTATTCTTGGCCGAGGATTTTGTGTGCGTAGTTCTCCGCCGCGCTCTTGATGACGGCTTCTTTGATCGAGGTCAGCGGATTGGCGAGGAGGAGGATCACGGGGGCAAGGAGTAGGTAATCTGGGCTCCGCTGTCGACGCTTAAGGCAGGCGCAGCTCGACGGTAAGTTCCTTGCCCGCCTCGGGTGTAATCGTCCGGGTGACCTCGCCGCACTTCACCGTGACCTTGCCGCCGGCCGCGGGGACTTCGACGCGGGTGACGTCATTCAAGTCTTTGTCTTCACCCTTGGTGGTGGCGGCTTGCGAAGTGCTGCCTTGGGTGACGGTCACTTCAGCGGCGACGCGCTTGTCACCGCGGTAGGCGCGAAGGGCGATATGTGTTTTGTCCGGCCCTACCGGCACTTTGCGGCCACCGTTGAGGGCATGGTAGGCGGCGGTGCGGTCGATGCCATGGACCTGTGTGGAGCGCAGGTTCCAGACCATCGGGAAGGTCAGGCCCGTACGGGTCCAGGAGGACGCGTAGATCCAGGTTTCTTGTTTAGCCGGATCGGCGGCGGCGGCGCGTTCCATGAACCAAGCGTGGTCCCAGCCCTTGGCATCCGGGTTATACTCGGTGACGCGCCAGCCAGCTTGCCACTGCAAGGAAAGCATCGGCGTGACTTCGGAGTCGTGCTTGGGTGCGCCATCGACGCCAAGCCAAACCTCAACCCAGTTGTGGTTGCCGTTGACAGTGACCCAGGTGGGGACGCCCGCAATGCGGGCGGGGATGCCGACCGAGCGGAAGGCGTCGCAGAGCAGAATGGAAAGGCCGGAGCACGAGGCCAGGCCTTGGCGCATGGAGTCGGGTGGGCTCTGGTTAGCAGCTCGACGACGTGTACTATACTTCACGCCGACCTCGTCCTGAATCTTGGCGTTAATGAGTTTGGCGGCGGCGTCTCGTGATGGCGCGTCTTTGACCATGTCGCTGAAGCGCTTGAGGAAGTCGGCGCGCCATGGGTCGCGGGCCTCGTCGAGGCACGCATAGGGCAAGACGTCGTTGAGGAAGATTGGCCAAGGTACTTGTTGGGCCCAGGGGAAACGGTGGCGGGCTTCGAGGGCGAGGCGGATGTTTTCAGAGATGGCGGTGCCGGTGACCTTGTGGCGGTCGCTGGCGGGCATCGTCACGAGTAAGAAATTCGCGCAATGGCGGGTCTCGACGTCAGGCGAGTTCAGGACTTCTTTCCAGCCTGGCAGGGTGGCGGCTTCCTTAACCCATGCTTCGGTCGCAGCGGTTTCCTTGGGGTCGATGTTGGCCTTGTTGGTCACCTCCGGGCGCTCATCCGGAACGGGGCAGACCTCGGCGGGTAGGCTGGGAGCCTTGGGCTTAGCGGCGCTGGCGGCATCTAGGGTACAGGAGCAACCCAACCCAACGAGGCAGAGGGTGACGACACGGAGGAGCAGGGGCATAGTCGGAGGCTAGCCCAAGCATCTTAAACGAAAAGCCCAATTAGCGAGTCCACTCCTCTTTGGCCGAGGCCCAGAGGTCGTAGTTCAAGGGGCGCTTACCGGTCGGGACTAGGCGATAATACCCACCCGAGGCCTTGATGATGGCGAGCCCCGCGGCGACAT
>CAIYAN010000261.1 GCA_903924185.1 uncultured Opitutia bacterium
GAACGTGACGGCCGCTCCAACATCAAGGCCGACCATGAGAAGTACGTGACCAACCTCCCCGGCGTCTTCGCCGCGGGCGATTGCCGTCGCGGCCAGTCCCTCGTCGTCTGGGCCTTTAACGAAGGTCGTGGCGTGGCTCGCGAGTGCGACAAGTTCCTGATGGGTAAGACTGAGCTCCCGTAAGCCTGGTCCGCATCGTCTACCGAAGCCCGACTCAAAGAGTCGGGCTTCTTGCTGGGATGATTCCCCTTGAGTAGACACCGCGGCCTCACACGGTGCAGCCATGACCCCTGCCCCCTGGTTCAAGCCGGCGCTCTTGCGCTCCCTGAAAGCAGGCTACGGGCGTGCCGACTTCCTAGCTGACCTCGCGGCCGGCCTGCTCGTGGGCGTGGTCGCCCTCCCCCTCTCCATCGGACTGGCCATCGCTTCCGGCGTCAGCCCCGAACAAGGCCTCTATACGGCCATCATCGGCGGCGTGATCGTCTCCCTGCTCGGAGGCTCGCGCACGCAGGTCGCCGGCCCCGCGGGAGCCTTCGTCGGCATCTGCGCCGCGGCGGTCATCACCCACGGCTATATCGGACTCGCCCTCGCCACAATAATGGCCGGCGTGATGCTCGTGGCTTTCGGCGCCCTGCGTCTCGGGAAATACATCGGCTACATCCCCTACCCAGTCGTCATCGGCTTCACTACGGGTATCGCGCTCATCATCGGCAGCACCCAACTCGACTCGGCTCTCGGCATCGCCGACCCGTCGCCGGCGATCCCAAACTTCATCGGCCGGATCGCGCATCTCTTTGGCCACGGTAACGAGATCCATAGCAGTTGCCTGTTGGTCTCGGTCAGTACCCTCGCCCTCATCATCGGTCTCCGCAAGATCTCGCTAAAGATCCCCGGTGCCCTGATCGCGGTGCTCCTAGGCACGATCATCGTGACGCTCATCGGCGTATCCGATGCTTCCCTCCCGACCATCGGTTCAAAGTTCAAGGAGATCAGTGCCCAGTTCCGACTGACCGACTGGAGTAGCGCCCTGCCCGATGGTGCCGCGTGGCTCACTAAGGCCTGGGATGTCCTGCCACTAGCCTTCGGCATTGGCTTACTGGTGGGGATTGAATCGCTCCTCTGCGCTGTCGTGGCCGACGGCATGACGGGCGACCGCCATGACTCCGACACTGAGCTAGCCGCCCAAGGCATCGCCAACATCGCCTCGGCCTGCTTCATGGGTCTACCCGTCACTGGTGTCATCGCCCGCACGAGCACCAATGCCCGCGCCGGAGCGAGGTCTCCGGTCTCTGGACTCATCCACGCCGGCACGGTGCTGGCGATCCTCCTGATTCTGGCACCGCTGGTGAAACTCATCCCGCTGGCGTCGCTGGCGGGCGTCCTGCTTTCGGTCTGCTGGTACATGGCCGAGCTCCCCCTCTGGCCCCGCCTCTTCCGTTCAGGCGGTTCAGATATGATCCTACTGGTGCTCGCTTGCCTAATCACGGTCTTCGTCGACCTAATCTGGGCCGTCGGTCTCGGCGTGGTGGTGGCTTTCATCTTCCTACTCATCCGCAAATCCTCCCACCCCGAAAAGGAAGAGCCTGAGGCGATGGATGTCGTGGAAGGTGACGCTGAGGTACGCCTCGCGCTCTCCGGACACCTGCACTTCGGCCGCGCTGCCGAACCGCGTGCCGTCGAAGCACGCCTAAAGCGCGGTACACTCAACCTCACGCTCGAGTTTGGACACGCGCTCTTTATCGACTGTTCGTATGCCCAAGCGTTGCGGGAACTCGCCGTCCATGCCCGCAAGCAAGGTGTCGTTGTGCGCGCCGTCGGCCTCCAAGGGCAGGCTGCGAATGACTTCAATCGCTTCGGCCTGCGCGAAGTCATCTCGCTCTAAGCTTCGGTCTGAGGTTGCCGATGACGGACCGTGTGCCTACGTTCCCGACGTGAGCACGCCCTCCTTGCCTGAACTCAAAACCATCGCACTGGCCACTGCCCATGAGGCTGGCCGACTGTTGGCGCAAGGCGCCCAGATGAAGGTCAACGTCTCGACCGACGATGACGTCAAGATGCAGGCCGACGTCGATTCGGAGCACCTGGTGCGCGCTAGGCTCAAGGCCACGGGCATCCCGGTCATCGGCGAAGAGCTCGGGGGCGACGCCTCCCTCTTCGACGGAAACCAGCTCTACTGGGTCGTCGATCCGCTCGATGGGACCTATAATTACCTACGCCGCCAACCCGCCACTTGCGTCTCCCTTGGCTTAATGCGCGGACCGGAACCGGTCCTCGGCGTCATCTACAACTTCACCGCGGACAAGACCTATCTTGGCGTGGTCGGCGAAGGTACCTTCATCAACGGTCAGCCGCACACGCCTGCGTGGGTCGATAAGATTGGCGACGCTTGTATTATGACGGGCTTCCCAGCGCTAGCCGACAAGTCCGCACCAGCGATGGCGATTTTCATGGGTCAAGTTTCACGCTATAAAAAGATCCGGATGATTGGCTCAGCCGCCTTGGCACTCGCCTACGTTGGAGAAGGGGTCGCCGATACCTATTATGAGTCAGGCACTAATCTCTGGGATGTCGCCGCGGGGCTCGCCATCATCAAGGCCTCGGGTGGGTATTATCGCCTAGTCCCGACCGGTAAGCGCCCCTTGAACTACGACCTCTGGGCCTCGGCCAAAGAGGAGTGGACTCGCTAATTGGGCTTTTCGTTTAAGA
>CAIYAN010000262.1 GCA_903924185.1 uncultured Opitutia bacterium
CTCCGCGGAATCGTCGACATCATAGTCCCACGTGGAGGCCCCGGTCTGATCGAGGTGGTGGTGAATTCTGCGAAGGTCCCCGTCATCAAGCACGATGCTGGTATCTGTCACGTCTACGTCCACGCCGCCGCCGACTTAGCCATGGCGGAGGCGATCATCGTTAACGCCAAGTGCCAGCGTCCGAGCGCCTGCAACGCCGCCGAGACCTTGCTCGTCGATGCCGCGGTCGCCGCCAGTTTCCTACCCGTCGTCGCACGCGCAATGGCGGCTCAGCAGACCGAGATCCGCGGGTGCCCCCGCACGTGTGCACTCATCCCCACGGCCAGTCCTGCCACCGAGACAGATTTCCGGACCGAACACTTGGCCCTCGTCCTGAACGTCAAGGTCGTCACCGGCTTAGCCGAGGCGGTCACGCACATCGAGACCTGTGGCTCGCACCATTCGGACGCCATCATCACGGCCGACGAAACCGCCGCCCGCTCCTTCCTGGCCCAAATCGACAGTGCCTGCGTGTACTGGAACGCTAGCACCCGGTTCACTGATGGCGGCGAGTTCGGCTTCGGGGCCGAAGTCGGCATCAGCACGGACCGTCTACATGCCCGCGGACCGATGGGAATCAGGGAATTAACGACCTGGAAGTTCGAAGTCGTGGGTACTGGCCAAATTCGGGGATAATTGCCGAGGTTTTCCGTTTGACAGCCGGGGGGTCAGGGGGCTTTGTTCACCTTCCTTTTGGCTGTCCGGGGTGGTAGCTCAGTTGGTTAGAGCGCCTGCCTGTCACGTAGGAGGTCGCGGGTTCGAGTCCCGTCCATCCCGCCAGCCAAAAGGGTTCCGTTTGACGGACCCCTCGGGGCTGGCGCTGACCGTCACGGCTTGTTCACCGGTTTGTGCATCCTTTTTTCTTTCCCCTCCCCCGCTTGTGGACAGAAATCATCTAACCCTATGAGCAAAAAAGTCCTGATTATCGGTGCCGGCGGCGTCGGCAACGTTGTGACCCATAAGTGCGCGATGCACCCCGAGGCCTTTTCCGAGGTCATGCTAGCCTCCCGCAATGAGAACAAGTGCAAGGCTATCGCCGCCGACGTGAAGAACGCGACGGGCCGGACGATCCGCACGGCGACCGTCGATGCTGATGACGTCAAGGCCACGGTGGCCCTCATCAAGTCCTTCGGCGCTGACCTGCTCATCAACGTCGCCCTACCCTATCAAGACCTCCCCTTGATGGACGCCTGCCTCCACGCCGGCATCCACTACGTCGATACCGCCAACTACGAGCCCCCGCACCTCGCCAAATTCGAATACTCCTGGCAGTGGGCCTACCGCGAGCGCTTCGAAAAGGCCGGCCTCACCGCCCTGCTTGGCTCGGGCTTCGACCCTGGCGTGACCAACGTCTTCTGCGCCTACGCCCAAAAGCACCTCTTCGACACCATCGAGACGATCGACATCATGGACGCCAACGCCGGCGACCACGGCTACCCGTTCGCGACCAATTTTAACCCCGAGATCAACATCCGCGAAATCACGCAGCGCGGACGCTATTGGGAAAATGGTGAATGGAAAGAAACCGAACCCCTCGACCCGAAACTCCGCGTGGACTACAATTACCCAGTCCTTGGCCCCAAGCCCAGCTACCTCCTCTTCCACGAGGAACTCGAGTCTCTCGCCCAAAATATCAAGGGCCTGAAGCGCATCCGCTTCTTCATGACCTTCTCCGACAACTACCTGAATCACCTGCGGGTGCTCCAGAACGTTGGCCTGACGCGCATCGACCCGATTGAATTCCACGGCCACCAGATTGTCCCCATCCAGTTCCTTAAGGCTCTCCTGCCCGACCCGGCCTCGCTGGGCCCGCGCACCAAGGGCAAGACCTGCATCGGCTGCGAAATCACCGGCCTCAAGGACGGCAAGCCGCGCAAGGTCTTCATCTACAATGTCTGCGACCACCAGGAGTGCTACGCTGAGGTCAAGTCGCAGGCCATCAGTTACACCACTGGCGTCCCGGCGGCAATCGGCGGGGCGATGCTCGCCACGGGCAAGTGGCTCAAACCAGGCGTCTGGAACATGGAAGAGTGCGACCCGGATCCGTTCATGGAAGAATTGAATAAGCGCGGCCTGCCCTGGCAGATCCAAGAGCTGCCGGTCTAAGCGCCGACCTAACCAAACAAAGCCCGCCATTCGGCGGGCTTTTTATTTGCCCCAACTCTCTCCGCCAACAGCGTGAACGCGTGCACGAATCCGACGCCCTCACTGCCGCCTTCCGCCAGGTTGACCTCTCGCAGGTGCCGAGCCCCTGTCACGTCCTCCACCGCGGCCTACTGGAAAACAACCTGCGCATCCTCCGTTCCGTCATGGACCGCTCCGGCGCTAAGATCCTCCTCGCGCTCAAGGGATTCGCCCAGTTCAGCGAGGCCAAGCTGATTTCAAAGTACCTCGTCGGCACCACGGCGAGCGGCATCCACGAGGCCTTGCTGGGCCGCGAGGAATTTGGCGGCGAGGTCCACGCCTATTCACCTGCCTTCAAGGACGAAGAGTTTGCGCAGCTCTTGCGCGTAGCCGACCATCTGTCCTTCAATTCGCTGTCGCAATGGAAGCGCTACCGGGCCGCGGCCCAAGCGGCCAAACGCAAGATCTCCTTTGGCCTCCGCGTCAACCCTGAGCACGCCGAGGTTGAAGTAGAACTCTATAACCCTTGCGCCCGCGGCTCCCGCCTCGGCACACTGCGCTCTGAGATTACGGACGTGAGCGACTTGGCCGGACTCGAAGGACTACACTTCCACACGATGTGTCAGCAAGGGGCCGACGTCTTGCAACGCACCGTCGCGGTCTTCGAAAGTAAGTTCGGTGAATTCATCCCACACCTCAAGTGGGTGAACTTCGGCGGCGGCCACCACATCACCCGTCCCGGCTACGACCTCGACCTACTCGTCAAAGTCATCACCGACTTCCGGGCCCGCTGGGGACAACACATTCAGGTCTACCTTGAACCAGGCGAAGCCATCGGCATCGGCACCGGCGTGCTCGTGGGCACGGTCCTCGACCTCGTCCATAATGGCGTCGACATCGCCATCATCGATGTCTCCGCGACTTGTCACATGCCTGACACCTTGGAGATGCCTTACCGGGCAGACATCCTCGACGGCGATTTGCCGGGCAAGTTAGCCCACACCTACCGTCTCGGTAGCGTTACCTGCTTGGCGGGCGACATCATCGGTGACTACTCCTTCGCGGAGCCGCTGAAAATCGGCCAGCGCCTCGTCTTCATGGACATGTCGCACTACACGTTCGTGAAGAATACCACCTTTAACGGCGTCCCCCTGCCGGCCATTGCCACCTTCGACCCCGCCGTCGGGCAAACACAGGTTATTCGCCGTTTCGGCTACGCGGACTACAAAAACCGCCTGTCATAAGCCCCCAGCGGGCGGGCGGCATTGCCTAGGTTCTTGACCCAAGGGCTTTTTAAGGCAATTCCTGTAGGCAACAGAATCCTATGAAGCCCACCACCATCATCCTCAGCTTGGTCTCCGCCGCCCTTGCCGGCGTTGCGATCGTCTGCGTCGTGTCCGAAAACGAGGCCCGCGCCGAACTCGCCAAGGTCCAGGAAGAAACCCGCGAACAAGTCCGTGCCGCCCGCGACAAGGCAACCGCCTCCGATCGCAATGCCGCCGCCGCTGAAGTGAAGGCTCGGAACGCCGTGAAGGACGCTGAAGCTGCTGGTGCCAAGGTCACCGCTGCCGCCGACGCGCATAAGAAGACCGACGAAGACTTCGCTGCCGCCAAGGACGCCCTCGCTAAGAACACCACGAAGATTGCTGAGCTCGAAAAGGCTCGCTCCGAGTCCGCTGCCCGCGTGAACGAACTCACCGCCGAAGTCGCCAAGCTCCGCGATGGTTCCGAAGTACGTGATGCCAACGCGAAGTCCAAGAAGGCTGAAGCTGACCTAGAAGTCGCTTCCGCTGCCCTCCGCGAAGCCAACTCCAAGATGGCTGAAATCGAAAAGACTTTCGCGACCCTGACCGAAGA
>CAIYAN010000263.1 GCA_903924185.1 uncultured Opitutia bacterium
GTGATTCTCGGCGACGACAAACGCCACGCCCGCGTGGCAGTCCTTAAGGCCGTTTGCCGCGCACTGGCCGATCGCTTGGACTAAGCCACTCGCGGACCCAGCGGAGGTGCGGGCCCGTCAAGGCCGCGGAATCTAGTGCCGCCACGGCAACCCACTCCAACTCGGCGTCCTGCGACCACGTGCGGGCCGCCGCGGCCGTGGCGACGACTTCCCGCAAGGTCTCCTCGTAGGTGACGCTGCCGATGGTGCGGCGGCGAACTAACGCCAGCTCACCAGCCTCCGCCCCACGCAAGGTCGCCACCTCCGGCAACTCCGCCATGCCCGCCAAGCGACGGGCGGCCCGCGGATTACGCCGTACGAGAATTTTGCCGCGGTACTGCACCAAGGCGCGCGTGACCGCCGCCGTCTTCCGCACCTTGGGCTCGAAGCGTGGTAACGTCGCGGCTTCCTTGCGCCCACCCACCGCGCACCAGCGTGCGACGGGACAATGCGCGCAATCAGGTGAAGCCTTGCGACAGACGGTCGCCCCCAGCTCCATCATGGCCTGATTATGGTCACCTGGTCGCTTGGGGTCGACGAGGGCGTTCGCTAGTGGCGTGAATGATTTGGCCGCCGTCGTGGTGTCTTTGAAACGGGTGCGGACGCCGCCGATGCGCGCGAGCACGCGGACGACGTTTCCATCGACGACCGCCACGGGTTCGCGAAAAGCGATGCTAGCGATGGCCGCCGCGGTGTAGGGACCAACGCCCTTGAAGGCCTGCCACGCAGCAGCGGTGCGCGGCTCTGGACGACCAGCGACTTGCTGGGCGAGAGCGAGGAGGTTGCGCGCCCGCGTATAATACCCGAGGCCCGCCCAAGCGGCGAGGACGTCGGCTTCCTTGGCCCGAGCCAGGGACTGAAAGTCAGGCCAACGCGCCACCCAGCGCTCGAAGTAAGGGAGAGCCGTCGAAATCTGCGTCTGTTGGCACATGAGCTCCGAAACGACCGTCCGGTAGGCTGAGACCTCGGTTCGCCACGGCAAGGGGCGCTGGTGGCTGGCAAACCACGCCAACAAGGCCTTCCGGAACGCCGCGGCGGCTGGAATCAGCTTTTGTTCGTGGGGCGTCATGGGATGGGGCTGGATTTGAGGGCCAACTCGACTAAACCTTGGTCCCCATGGCAAGAAAGGCAAAGCAGGACTCCGATGACGCGCCCAAGAAGGTGGCCATGCACACCCTCAAGCTGGACGCAGGCCAGGCCGAGAAGTTGCGCCAAATCATTGTCGGCAAGGGCTGGGTCTCTTTTCCCGTCGACCATTCGGCCTTCGCCTTCAAGGGCCCCGACGTCAACGTGGTCCATTACAAGTCCGGTAAGTGCGTGATCTCTGGCCGAGGTACTGAGGAATTTGTGAAATTTAGCGTGGAGCCCGATGTCACCGGCCAGGCGACCTTGGGTTACGAGGAGGAACTGAACCCCGATTGGTTTGAGGAACACGCGGGTCTCGACGAATCGGGCAAGGGCGACCTTTTTGGTCCCGTGGTTTCGGCCTGCGTCATCGCGACTGGCGAGATGACACGTGAATGGATCAGCCTCGGGATCAAGGATTCCAAGAAGCTGACTGATACGAAAATTGCCGAGCTCGATCGCATTATCCGCGCGACGCCTGGGGTGTCCGTGAAGACGACCTTCGCACGCATGGCGAAGTATAACGAGCTCCACTCTCGCTTCGGCAAAAACCTCAATCGCCTGCTCGGCTGGATGCACGCGACGTCGTGCGAAGAAGCCCTCAAGGACTTTGAACTCCAGCACCAGCGCCGCCCCAAGTGGGGCCTGCTCGACCAATTCTCGGAAGAACCGCTGGTGCAAAAGGAGCTCGCGCGTAAGGGCGTCGAATTCGACCTCCGCATGCGGACTAAGGCGGAATCCGACCCCGTCGTCGCCGCCGCTTCCATCGTCGCCCGTGCCTGTTTTGTGCGTGAGCTCGACCGCCTGTCGCAAGACTGCGGCGTGACACTCCCCAAGGGCTCGGGCCGCGAAGCCAAGGAAGCGGGCATCGAACTCGTCGGCCGCCTCGGTCCCGCGATCCTTGTGAATTTCGCGAAGCTCCACTTCCGCACGGCCTATGAGGTCCGGGGGCTCCCGCCGCCAGAAGCTAAACCGTTCATCCGCCGCAAGAAAGCGGAGTAGTCCGATGGCGTCGCTGGCATCCTTCGACCGTAAGCGCGGCGCCGGCCGTCCGGGTATCGCAGGAGTCGATGAGGCTGGCCGTGGACCGCTCTGCGGGCCCGTCGTGGCGGGGGCGGTCTTGCTCGACGCAGGGTTCTACGGCGAAGTGGCTTGGATTCGGAAACTGTCTGGTGCTAATGACTCCAAGAAACTCTCGCCGGAAAAGCGGGCCGAACTCCGCACGCGGATCGCGGAGATGCACGCCGAAGGCAAACTGCGCGCGGTCTGGGCGGAGGCCTCGGTGCTGGAGATTTCAGCGCACAATATCCTCGGGGCGACGCGGATGGCGATGGCCCGCTGCATCGCGCAATTAGCCCAAGGGCCGCTGGCGGCACTCTTCCCGGCCGCGGGTACGGAAGGTGAACTCTTTGGCCGCACCGAGGAGCGCAATATGCTCGTGCTCGTCGACGGCCTACCCTTACGGCCGTTCGCCTGGGCGCATGAATCAATCAAAGGCGGCGACGGCAAGAGCCTAGCCATCGCGCTGGCCTCCATTGTCGCTAAGGTCGAACGCGATCGCATGCTCGTCGAACTGGACGCCCGCTATCCGGAATACGGGTTCGCCCGTCACAAGGGCTACGGCACACCGGATCACATCGAAGCCCTGCGACGACTGGGTCCCTGCCCTGAGCACCGCGAACTCTTCGTCCGCGGTATCCTCGCCGGCGACGACCCGCCCCCCGAGTCCTTGGACAGTGAGTTTAGTTTTGAGTGAGGCAGCGAGCGA
>CAIYAN010000264.1 GCA_903924185.1 uncultured Opitutia bacterium
CCTCATTGACGGCTAAGGGAGTGTGCGGAGTCGTCAGCGGGAGGTAGAGCAGGAAAGGCTCAGGCTTCCGAGCGGCCTCGTCAATGAACGCGCAGGCACGTGTAGTGAGTGCCGGCAAGATGCGTTCTAGTTTCCATTCGGCTAAGGCGGGGCCAGGTAAACTCGCCTGGTTGTTTCCGAGTAAGGCCTCGGGGAGCGCTTGGTCGGGGACGCCGATGGTTTGATTGTTTTCAATGAAACAGAACGGCGGCCAATTCGGCACATCAGTCCCAAAGTAAGTGTCGAAGCCGCGGGTGGTGGGCCCTCCCGGTATCTTTTGCGTGAACACCTTTTGCCAAGTGGCCTTGTCGGTTTCGGGAGAGGCGCGGTCAGCTTCCTTGTAGCTGCGGAATAGAGCCTTGTCGCCATTCGCAATCGGCCAATCCCAGCCCAAGTGCCATTTGCCAATCGCAGCGGTCCGGTAGCCCTGGCGCTTGGCCAAGCTGGCGATGGTCAGGCGGTCGGGTGCGATGAGCGGTTCGCCGAAGACGCCGACAATGCCGTTTTGCAGGCGCGTGCGCCAATGGTAGCGACCCGTCAGTAAGGCGTAGCGCGAGGGCGAGCAGACCCCCGATGAGGAGTGTCCATCTGTGAAGCGCATGCCTTCAGTGATGAGCTTGTCGATATGCGGCGTGGCGATCTTACCGCGCGTTGGATTATAGGCGCGAATATCCCCGTAGCCGAGGTCATCGGCGAGGATGATCACGATGTTCGGCGGCCGGTCGGCGGCGAAGAGGGCAACCGGGAGCAGCAGATAGAGTAAAGCGCGCATCGGGGTTAGCCCACCGTACCTGGTCGCTTGGACCATTCAACCCACATATCGCGGAAGCAGGCCTCGTATCCGCCGGTGAATCCCTCCGTGTCGGGCCGCTTTTCCATGCGAAGGAGTTCCCGCGTAGGGTTGAGTGCGGCCTGTGGTTCGGTGAACGGCGCGTCGCCGTCAGCGGAGCACTCCGACCAGCGGTTTGCCGGCATCATCCAGCAACTGGAACTCGTGCACGCCTTCCTTGGAGGTATCCGTGTAGGTCCAGACGACCTTTTTGTCGCGGGTAATCTCGACCATCTTAGCCTGAGGAGAGCGGGCGGCGTAGTTACTGAAAACGATGTTGCCGTTGGGGAGCCAGGAGAGGGCGGTGGTCCGATTCAGCGGCACGCCCTGGAGGTCGCCGTCGCGGAGCTCCCAGACAATCTTCCCGGTCGTGTCCACTTCGATGAGGTGGCTGCCGACGGTGAGGCTGATGAGCGTGTGGCCGGCGGCGTTGCGTAGGCCGCAGAAGGTGCGGTTATCCAAGGTCGACTCGGGGCTCTGACGTTCCCAGATGACTTTTCCGGCGGCGTCATATTCGCGGACGGTCTTCTCCTGCGGCACGAGGTAGTTGCCGTTAGGCAGTTTGCGGGCCATGCGGCTTTGCATGTGGTGGTTAGTGGTCTGGCAGCCCAGCGGGATCTCGACCTTGATCGAGCCGTCGCGGGCGACCTCGAGGAGGCGCGGCTTGTCGCCGGCTTCGGTCAGCAGGATGTTACCGTTATCCAGCAGGACGGCCGTGTTCACTTCAGTCTGCGTGCCTTTGTATTCCCAGACGACCTTCTGGTCGCGGGTCACTTCAACGACGGCGCCGCCGGGGTAGGCCTTGGTCTTGGAGAGGGTGAGTAGCAGGTTGCCATTTGGTAGGACGGCCCCGTCGCGGGTGACCGCCGGGTATTTCCAGCTCACCTTGCCGGCGGCGTCGACGATCTGGGTCACGCCGCCAAGCATCAGGAATGAGCGGCCGGCAGGTTGATCGGCGGCGGTAAGCGCGAGGGTCGCGCTGAACAAGCAGAGGAGGGTACGGATCATTTGATTCCTTGGTAATCAGTCGAGAGGGTGAGTTTATCGGCGTAGGCAAAAATAATAGGGTCTGACCCTATTATGGGGAAGCCGGGTGACTTATTTCTGGGTGAAGACGAAGACGCCGTGCTTGTTGGCAGTGACGATGGCCGGCTTGGCCTGTTTGGTCAGCGGGCCCGTCCAGAATTGCGTGCCGACGCCACTATCGCGGTCGACTTGATGAGGGATGAACGTCGCGCCGCCCTTACCATCGCGCTTGAGTTCGAACCAATAGACCACGGGATC
>CAIYAN010000265.1 GCA_903924185.1 uncultured Opitutia bacterium
CCTCCGCCTAGTAGCACGCGGTCCTGATAGATAGCCACGACCTGTCCGGCGGCGAGACCCCGTTGGGTCGTATGGAAGCGGAGGTCGACGGTGCCGTCGGGGTGCGGCTTAAAGTCAGCGGCGACGGCCTTGTCCCGGTAACGCACCCGGGCAAGGACGGCCTGCTCGCTGTCGAGCGGTTGATTGATCCAAGTGAAGTTGGCGGCACGGGCCGATTCGGTGTAGAGCCACTTCGCGTCCGGCGTATCGAAGGCCACGTGCAGGGTCTGCGTCGCGAAATCCTTTTTTACCACGACGAAATATTTCTGGTCGGTATTGGAAGGCAGGCCGATGCCCTTGCGTTGTCCGATGGTATAGCGGTGCAGGCCACGGTGTTGGCCGATTTCCTTGCCGACGGCGTTGACGATGGGACCCGGTGCGTCGGGGATGTGGCGTTCGAGGAAGTCTTGCACCGGCACCTGCCCGAGGAAGCAGATGCCTTGGCTGTCCTTGCGTGCGGCGTTCGGGAGCTGGGCCTCGACGGCCAAGCGGCGGACTTCCGGCTTGGTAAGTTCGCCAATCGGGAAGAGGGCCTTGGCGAGCTGGTCTTGGCGCAACAGAGCGAGGAAGTATGACTGATCCTTATTTTGGTCGAGGCCTTCCAAGAGGTCGAACGAGCCGTCAGCGTTCGCTCGTCGGCGGGCGTAGTGCCCCGTGGCGATGGCGTCGTAGCCCTCGGCCAAAGCGCGACGCAGAAAGACACCGAACTTCATCTCGCGGTTGCAAATGATATCGGGATTGGGGGTCAGCCCACGGCGGTAACCATCGACCAGGTATTCGACTACGGTTTCACGGTAATCCTTCACGAGGTCGATGATGCGGAACGGTAGGCCGAGGTGGTCGGCGACGGTCTGGGCGTTGCGGACGTCATCTTCCCAGGGGCATTCGCCAGGGAAGGGGAGGCCTTCCTCGTTCATCCAAGTCCGGAAGTAAGCGGCATGGACCTCGTGTCCCTGTTGCTTGAGCAACAAGGCGGCCACGGCGCTGTCGACGCCGCCGGAAAGGGCTACGAGGATTTTGGACATCCGTCCCTAGGTTAGGGACGTCCCCGCATCGGGGGCGAGAAAGGAAAACCGTGGCCCTTGGGCTAGTTCGGGCTGATTTAAGAGGTCAGAGCCAGCTTCAGGGGTGCGAATGCTCGCTCCTTGCCTCCGTTGCCCGACTTGTTTTGCTGGAGGCATGCGCTTCGGTCTCCTTTTCCTTCTTCTGGGCTTCGCCCCTCTCTTTGCCCAAAATAACCAGCTGGCGGGGATGCAGCAGGACCTTGCGGAGCTGCGTAACGAAGTGGAGAAACTGAAGCTCGAGAACGCGGACTTGCGCGATGCCCTGAACAAGCAACGCAACGCTTCGGTCGGCAATAGTTCAAACGCCGAAGCGGCGGCTCGGACTAAGGCGGAAGCTTTGGCCGAAGTGGATCGGCGTCTCAAGCAACAGACAGCGGATGTGAATACCGCTCTCGCTGAACTCGGTCGTCGCGTCGACGCGGCCCTCGCAGGTCGTCAACCGCTCGCCAATCGTCCGGTGACTCCGGTAGCTAAGCCCACGGGCACGCCTCCTTCGACGACAGGAGTGGCGCCGCCTGCCACGACCCCGCCCCTCGCATCGGACGACGGTCTCCCGACCGACATGCCCCGCACCGGGACGCCCTACAGGGTGAAGTCCGGTGACACGGTAACTAAGATTGCTCGCCAATTCGGCTCCAAGGTCGAATGGATTCTCCAGGCCAATAAACTCCCGAGCACAGGCGCACTCCGTGCCGACGTCGAGATTTTCGTGCCGCAACCCGAAGCTCCTGCACGCTAATTTCATGGCTACCCCTCCTAAGAAATCCCTCGGCCGAGGACTCGGCTCACTCATTGGTGGCGGCGTTACCAAGCCCCTAGCAGCGGCCCCTGTGTCGACTGCCCCTCCCATCGCTCCCGGCCTTGCACTCATTGAGATTCCACTCGGCGCCATCGTGCCGAATCCCCGTCAACCGCGCCGCGAGTTCGACGAGGCTGGTGTCAAGGAACTTGCCGAATCGATTCGTTCGGAAGGCCTCCTCCAGCCTGTCACGGTCCGCAAGGTGAAGGACGGCTATGAGCTTATTGCCGGCGAACGCCGCTTTCGTGCGTTCAAACTCTTGGGCCAGAAGACGATCACGGCGCGAGTGCTGGAGGCTAGTGATAACGCCAGCGCCGTGCTCGCCCTCGTCGAGAACTTACAGCGGGCCGACCTCAACCCGGTCGAAGAAGCGTTGGGCGTAGCCTCGCTCATGCGCGACTTTAACCTCACGCAGGAAGCCGTTGCGGATCGCCTGGGCAAGCCGCGTGCGAGCATC
>CAIYAN010000266.1 GCA_903924185.1 uncultured Opitutia bacterium
ATCCGCTTGTGTAAGGCCCAGCGCTTTCGCTACACGACGAACGACCTGGCCGATCTCGAAGCGAAGCTCATCGAGGCTAAGGATGCCCGCGTGAAGCTCATCGCGACGGACGGCGTTTTTTCGATGGACGGGTTCATTGCGCCCTTAAAGGAAATCTGCGACCTCGCCGACCAGCATGGGGCGGTCGTCATGATGGACGATTCGCATGGCGTTGGCTTCCTGGGCCAGACCGGCCGCGGTACGCACGAATACCGGGGCTGCCAAGGTCGCGTCGACATCATTACTGGGACCTTGGGTAAGGCCCTCGGCGGCGCGAGCGGTGGCTATACCTCTGGACGCAAAGGGCTCATCGAAATCCTCCGGCAGCAGAGCCGCCCCTACCTTTTCTCTAACTCGCTGGCCCCGACGATTGCCGCCACCACGCTGGCGATCCTCCAGTTACTGAACGAGTCGACCGAACTGCGCGATCAGCTCATGGCCAACGCCGCTTATTGGCGGAAGGGCCTCACTGAGCTCGGCTTCACGCTCCAGCCCGGGGAGCACCCCATTGTCCCAGTCATGCTCGGCGATGCCGTCCTGGCACAAAAGTTCGCCGCTTCGCTCCTGGAGCACGGCGTCTATGCCGTCGGCTTCTTCTTCCCCGTGGTGGCCCATGGCAAGGCCCGCATCCGCACGCAGATGTCGGCCGCACACACCCGTGCCGATCTCGATCAGGCCCTGGCGGCCTTTGCGGCGGCCAAGCGTGCCTGTGGCGCATGAGGGGCTTGCAGGTTCCGCCCCGTTCGTTAGCGCTGTAGGTATGCCCGACCGCCAACAAGACCTCGAGGAAAAGCTGGCCTTCCTGCAGCGTCACATCGAACAGCAGGACCGTGCCATGCTTGAGCTCTCCAAGGAAGTCGCGGCTTTGGCCGCTCGGCTGGCCCGCACGGAAGCGAAAGTGACGGTGCAGGCGAGCGACGCTGAATCGGGACCGCTGGCCGACGAGCGCCCACCGCACTGGTAAGTCGATGTGCGGACGTGTCACGCAGTTCTCGCGCTGGGAAGAGATTGTGCGGAGCCTAGGCGTTCCCTTGGTCTCCGCCCCGCCGCGCTACAACATTTCGCCAGGCACGCCTTTGCTTAGCCTGCGCCGCGAGCAAGGACGCTTGCTGGCGGAGCCGCTCTTTTGGGGCTTCACGCCGGCTTGGGCCGCGTCCGAGGCTGGGGACGCCGGTCACGCGAACGCCCGTGTCGAGGGTATCTTCGAAAAGCCAACCTTCCGTGACGCCGCGCGCCAGCGTCGTTGCCTCGTGCCGGTCGATGGTTATTACGAATGGAAGACCGAGGGTCGGTTAAAGATCCCTTATTATTTCCGTGCCGCCGACGGTGGGCCCTTGGCTTTCGCCGGGCTCTGGTCCTTGCAGGTCGTGCCGGGAGGCCCGCCCCGCCGTTCCCTTTGCCTGCTAACCGTCGCGCCCAATCGCGAAGCCGGCGAAGTCCACTCGCGGATGCCGGTGCTCTTGCCGCCCGACAGACGAAATGACTGGCTCTCCGAACGGGCCCTCGACCCGGAGGCCTTCGCCGCCTTTGCCGCGACCGCGCCCGACCGGAGTCTTTCGATGCAGCGGGTCTCGGTGGATGTGAATCGCGTGAGCATCGACGCCCCCCATTTGGTCGAGCCGTTGCATGGCGCGACGGACCAACCAGACTTCCTAGGGGATTTACTTGGCTGACTTTAAGACTTAAGATACAAACTTTCTCGGATGTCTTCACCC
>CAIYAN010000267.1 GCA_903924185.1 uncultured Opitutia bacterium
GGATGCTTACTTCCGGGCCGGCAAAGTGTCCAAGAAGCGGGCAATCCGCTCTCCCGCCTCGTGAATACGCTCGTAGCTGGTCGAGAAAGAGGCACGGCAGAAGCCCGCGCCGGCGGCACCAAAGGCCGTCCCCGGCACCACGGCAACCTTCTGGGCGGCCAGCAGCTGGGAAGCAAAGGTCATGGAGTCTAGCCCCGTGCTGGTGATATTTGGGAATGCGTAGAAGGCTCCGCGCGGCAAGTGACACGGTAGACCGAGTTCGTTAAAGCGGCGAACGATGAAGTCACGACGTTCGCGGTACTTGTCGCGCATGTGGAGCATCGACTCACGACCGTTCTTGAGAGCCTCCACGGCAGCTTCCTGGCTGATGATGGAAGCACACATGATGCCGTACTGGTGGATCTTGAGCATGCCATCAATCACGCCAGCAGGGCCGCAGGCGTAACCAATGCGGAAGCCCGTCATGGCAAAAGCCTTGGAGAAACCATGCAGGAAGACCGTTCGCTCGCGCATACCCGGCAAGGATGCGATGGACACGTGGTCGCCTTCGAAGGTTAGTTCGGAGTAGATTTCATCCGAAGCCACCAGAAGGTCCTTCTCGATCGCGAACTTGGCGATCTCCTCGAGCTTCTGGCGATTGGCGGTACCGCCGGTCGGGTTCGTGGGGAAGTTCAGGACCAGCACCTTGCAGCCGGGCTGCCAGGCAGCACGCAAGGCGGCGGGGTCGAGGGCAAACTGGTCGCTGGAAACCGTACGGATGGGCACAGGCGTCGCATGGCAGAGCGTGACGCTCGGCGCGTAGGACACGTAGCAGGGCTCGTGGTAGAGGACCTTGTCGCCCGGGTTGAGCGTGGCCCGGAGCAACGCATCGAGCGCCTCGGACACGCCGACCGTGACAAGAATCTCGTCTTCTGGATTATATTCGGGGCCGTAGTGACGGGCCACGTAGCGGGAGATTTCCTCGCGCAGGGCTAATGTGCCACGGTTGTCGGTATAGGAAGTCCGCCCCTTCTCCAATGCGGTCATGGCGGCCTCGCGGATATGGAACGGGGTAACGAAGTCGGGCTCGCCGATGCCGAGCGAGACCGCGTCTTTCATCTTCGACACAATGGCAAAGAAATCGCGGATACCGGATTTGGGGAGCGTAGCGACGTGCTGCGCAACGAAGCGGGCGGAGTCATCCATGGGTCCGAGGCTCAAGGGCTGACCGAGGGCTGGTCACGGCGCGTGCCTTCGTCGGTGACGACAAAGCCGTCCTTCTTGTAGGCCCGGAGGAAGAAGTGAGTCGAGGTCCCCTGCACCCCTTCGATGCGGGCGAGGCGCTCATGGACAAAACCAGCGACCTTGTAGAGGTTGTCAGCCGTGACGACCACGAGGAGGTCGTAACCGCCGGACATTAGGTAGCAGCTTTCGACCTGTTCGAATTGGCTAATGCGTTCGGCGATGCCATCGAAGCCGCCCGTGCCTTCGGTGCGAATCTTGATTTCAATCACCGCGCGGACGCGACGTTCGGCTTCGTAGCTTGGGTTGAGCACGGCCCGCATGCCCAACAGGATTCCCTGGGCTCGCAAGCTAGCGAGTTCGCGTTCCACCGCCTCGGCACCGAGGTTCAGAATCTTGCCAATCTGGGCGGTGTCGAGGGGCTCGCCCTCGAGGAGCAGCTTCAGTACGTTGTTCATGGGGGTGCGAAAATTAGGCCTTAGGCAAAGCACGGCGGGCGCGGACGGCGGCGGCGAGCTGGTCGAGCACCGGGCGGGTCTGCTCAAAGGAGATGCAGGCGTCGGTGATGCTGCAACCGTAAGTGGAGCCTTCGCGGCCCTTCCACTCTTGGCGGCCTTCGACGAGGTGACTTTCAATCATCACACCGCCGAGGATACGGGAACCCTTGGCGACCTGTTCGGCGAGGTCGGCGGCGACCAGCGGCTGGCGCCGATGGTCCTTAGAGCTGTTGCCGTGCGAGCAATCGACAATGAGGCGCGTGGTGATGCCAGCCTTCTGTAGGCGGGTTTCGGCGTCCGTGACGGATTCAGCCCCATAGTTCGGGCCGGTGCGCGAACCGCCACGTAGGATAACGTGGGCGTCGGGGTTTCCGGAGGTCTCGAAAATCGAGACGACACCGTCCTTGGTCACCGAGGGGAACCAGTGCGAAGCACGCGCAGAGAGGCAGGCATCGACCGCCACTTGGATGGATCCATCGGTGCCATTCTTAAAGCCCACGGGCATCGATAGGCCCGAAGCCAACTCGCGGTGAATCTGGCTTTCCGTGGTGCGGGCGCCGATGGCACCGTAGGCGACGAGGTCGGCCAAATACTGCGGCGTGATTGGGTCAAGGAACTCGCTCGCGGACGGCAACCCCAGGTCGGCAATGTCAGCCAACAGGCGGCGACCGAGACGAAGGCCATCATTGATACGGAAAGACCCGTCGATTTGCGGATCGTTGATCAGGCCCTTCCAGCCGACGGTCGTCCGGGGCTTTTCGAAGTACACGCGCATCACGATGAGCAGGTCTTCGGTGTGCTTACGGGCTTCCTGGAGGAGTAAATGGGCATACTCCATGGCCGCCTTGGGGTCATGGACGGAGCAAGGCCCGACGACGACAAGCAGACGGTCATCCTTACCCGCGAGGATGGCGGCGGCGTCCTTACGGGCGGACGAGACGACCTCGGTGGCACGCTCCGTCGGGCGCAGCTCCGATAGCAAGAGCGCGGGAGGCAGCAGGGGGAGCCGGCTGCGAATGCGTAAGTCGTCCGTATTGTGGTACATCGGGAAGGGCCTTTCCTGTTGGGAAAAGAGCGTCAAATGAAGGGCAGACGCTGGCCCATGTCAATGTCTCGTCCCGTATTGACTGACGGACCTCACTGTATCAAAAGTGTCTCAATTCGACATGCCTAAGGCCCCCGCCCCAGATTCCCCCGAGCAATCGGACGCCTTCCGGGCCTACATCGCCGAACAGGGCCTGCGGGCTACACGCCAGCGGATGGCCGTGTTTGAGGCAGCCCGGAGCATCCTGGGACACTACACCGCTGAGGACCTGCTGAAAAAGTCACGGTCGCTGGACCGCACCGTTTCGCGGGCCACCATCTATCGCGCGCTACCCTTGCTCATCGGCGGACACATCATCCGCGAGATCGATGTCGGCCGTGACCATAAGTATTACCTCGCCGAGGTTGGCTCATCTACTTTCCGCGCCCAACTCGTCTGCGAGAGTTGCGATACCATCGTCGAGGTAGATGCGCCCTTCATGGAGTGGTACGGTAAAGCGGTCGCCGCCAAGCACGGGATGAAGCCGATTTCCCAGAAACTCCAAGTCACCGCCCTTTGCGAACGTTGCCAAAAACGTAAAGCCCTTCGTCCATGACCCCTTACCCGACTGCCACAGTCTTCCCTCCCCTACCGGCCGGCGGCCTCCCACTGACCGACCTGCAACGCGAAGTCCTCGCCCTCAAGAAAGAAAAGGACGCACTGATCCTCGCCCATAACTACCAGTGTGAAGACATCCAAGGCATTGCCGACTACGTGGGAGATTCGCTCGGCCTGGCGTACAAGGCCGCCGAAGCAAAGAACGCCACGATCGTCTTCTGCGGGGTGCACTTCATGGCCGAGACGGCCAAGATTGTGAACCCCACTAGGCGCGTGCTCCTGCCCGATATTGAAGCCGGCTGTTCACTGGCCGACTCCTGCCCCGCCGAAAAGCTGGCAGCCATCAAGGCCGCGCAGCCTGACCTATACGTCGTGGCATACATCAACTGCAGCGCTGCCGTGAAAGCCCTCTGCGACGTCATCGTCACCAGCGGTAATGCCTCAAAAATTGTCAATAAGGTCCCAGCCGACCGACCCATCCTTTTTGTCCCCGACCAGAACCTCGGGCAGTGGGTCTCGAAGAAGACCGGCCGGGCAATGCAGCTCTGGCCGGGCAATTGCTACGCCCACGTCCAATTCACGCCGGGCGCCCTCCTCCGCGCCAAAGCCGCGCACCCGGGCGCCCCCGTCGTTGCTCA
The DNA here is from genome assembly GCA_903924185.1 of uncultured Opitutia bacterium. Taxonomy (GTDB): domain Bacteria; phylum Verrucomicrobiota; class Verrucomicrobiia; order Opitutales; family UBA953; genus UBA953. The sequence continues at coordinate 3,999 of CAIYAN010000267.1, forward strand.
TCCCGAGTGCACCGAAGCCGTCCGGGATATGGCAGATATGGTCTGTTCGACCGAGCTCATGGTGGAGTGGAGCCGGCAGCAAAAGGCCGACACCCTCATCGTCACGACCGAGTCCGGTATGATCCATCGCCTCCGCCGGGAAGTGCCCAATAAGACCTTCGTGGCGGCTCCGACCGACCGTTGCGCCTGTAATGAATGCAGGTTTATGAAGATGAATACCCTCCAGAAGGTCCGGGACTGCTTAAAAAGTGGCACCCCGGAAATCACCTTGCCCGAAGCGATCCGGGCCGCGGCCGAGGTCCCCCTCCGCCGCATGCTGGAGTGGAGCCGATAGCAGTGCTTAAGGGCTTTACCACCGCTTTTAATAAGGTAAATAATTCGTTAAAACCTGTTAGTCAGATTTGACTTCAAGGAATTATTATTGAATTTGGTAAGGAGTACGGACTTAACGATTGATATCTTCCATCGTCAAAACCCCTCATTCCTCCTTCCAAATGAAAATCGATCTAGCACCTAGTAATTTCACGACCAAAGACGCCTTCGTCCGGGCTACCTTGTCCCGTGCCCGCGACCTCGCCGTCCAGTCGTGGGATATTGAAAATTCTGACCGCCACTCGGCCCTCGAGAAAGAGGTCGCTGCCCTGTCCAAGAACGAACTGTCCCGTCGCCTCCTGAAACTCCTCTCGCGCCCGAACCGGGCCCGTGCCCAGATTAGCGATGCCATGCGCTCCAAGGCTAAGGCCATGCGCAAGAAGGGCTCCCCCGTCCGCGAAATCGCCGCCGAGCTCGGCGTGTCGATTCCGTCGGTCTACAACATCACCAAGGACTAACCTTGCGATAGGTCGCTCGACATCGTTGATTATCGGCGATGTACGAGTGGCCCTATGGCGATCCCGCGAAGGCTCCGGCCCGCGGCCCGCTCCATGTCGGCGGTAAGTTAGACTTTTCCACCCTGTTGTCGGCCTACCGACACGGGGTTTTCCCTTGGTACTCGGAGGATGAGCCAGTGAAGTGGTTCTGCCCGAGTCCCCGGTTTGTGCTGCTGCCCGCCGAACTCCGAGTGACCGATAGCCTCCGCAAGACGATGCGGAAGAAGGGCTGGAAGGTCACGCTCGACCAAGACTTCGAAGGGGTCATGCGCCGCTGCGCCGCGGTCCCCCGCCAAGGGCAGTTCGGCACCTGGATTACGGAGGACATGATTACCGCCTATGTGGAGCTGCACCGAAAAGGGTACGCCCACAGCGTCGAAGTCTTCTGGCAAGGCGAACTCGTCGGTGGCCTTTACGGGGTCAGCATCGGGCGTATCTTCCACGGTGAGTCCATGTTCCACACCCGTAGCGACGCGTCGAAAGTCGGCTTTGTCTCCTTGGTCGAGCGTCTCAAAGCCGCGGGCTACGTACTCATCGATTGCCAAATGCCCACGCCCCACCTGGCCTCCTTGGGCGCTGGCGGGGTTCGCCGGTCTGACTTCCTTAAGGCACTGTCGATGGAACGCGACCAAGCTCCCGCGGCCGAAGCGTGGGTTAGTCCACTTTTTTCGAGCGATCCTTAAGCACCGCGCGGGCTTCCCGCTCATAGACGCGCTCAACGATCACACAGAGTTGCTGGAGCGAGCGGCCATCGGTGTAAACCGCGATACCCGCCTGCATGTAAGCCTGTTCGCGCTTCTTCATGAGTTCGCGAATCTTAGCTTCCGGGTCTTCGCCCGTCAGGAGTGGTCGACGGGAATTACCTGCCGTCCGGCGTAAGATGGTCTCCACCGAGGCGAAGAGCGTGACGACGATACCCTTCGCCCGGACGAGTTCGATCATACCAGGCTGAACGACGAGTCCACCGCCACAGGCGATGATGGCATCGGATTCGGGCAGGAGTTCTTCGACGACCTTGCGTTCCAAGGCGCGGAAATGGTCTTCCCCCTGCTGGGCGAAGATATCGGCAATCGAAGCCCCCGCGAGCTTCTCGACGAGCTCGTCCGTGTCGACAAAGCGTCGACGCCAGCGCTTGGCCAACTGCCGACCCAAGGCAGACTTCCCCGTGCCCATGAATCCAGCGAGGATTAGGTTAGGCTGCGGGTTAGACTGGTCACCGGACGTCATGCTGAAAGGCAAGGGCGTCCCCTGCCTTTCGGCAAGCGACAATCCTACCCAACGAAACCGACGAACTTACTTCAGCAAAGCTAAGGCTGCCTTGGCCCGAGGCGCTAGGCGCTCCGACAGACCCTTGGAGGCTTCTTCGAGCTTAGCCTTATCGGCGGTATTGAACACAGCCGGAACCGCATCCCAGGCAGCTTCCGTCAATTCGTTGGCGGGGCCTTTAAGCAACCCGAGGATGACGGCCTTATCAGCCTTCAGCGAGGGCCGCACAGCGATGACACGCACCCACGCTGCTTTGGCGGCGAGCGGGCCTTTTTCGATTTCCGTGAAGGTGGGGAAACCCTGACCGACCTGAGTAACCGGCAGGCGCATGATTTCGTCTTCAATCTGCTTCAACTCCGAACGCTGGGAAGCAACGGCCAAGCGCTTCCAAAGCAAGGGAGCAGCGGCCGCCGCATCGACCCGACGGAGCAGGCGCAGGGAACGAGCGGTGAGATCCGCATCCTTGCCGTTGGCGAGTTCAGTCAGCTCGGCGACGGACAACGCCGTCGGCTTCTGACCGAGGTCAAGGGCGCGCTCGGTGGCCGCCAACTTACCGAGGGTCGAAGCGACTTCGGGAGCTGGGTAGTTCTTTAGTGGTTCCTTACCGAGTGGTGAAGTCGCGGCGACCGCTGGATCGAAGAGAATCGCCGTGTCGAGCGCGGCCTGTTCTTCCGCATCCTTGCTGGCGGCCCGCTGGGCACGGAGTTTACCAAACCAAGCCGCCGCCTCGGGCGAGGGGTTAGCGAACTGGCGCGAGGTGTTGATGGCTTCCTGCATGGCCTTCACGCGGGGCTCATTGGCATCGGCCTCCTTGGCTTTAGCGGCGGCGGGTTTGGCCGCTGCCTTGGGGGCGGGCTTATCTTCAGCGCGGGCTACCACGCCGAGCGCGGCGACCGCGAGGAAGAGGAAAAAGTGGCGAGATTTCATAGAACGTAATCGGGGGCGAGTAACGTGAAGCTTAGATGGTCCAAGGCCCGCGCATGATGGGCGAGTGCAAGCGGTCGGCCTGGGCGTCGCCGACGAAGCCAGAGCCGTCGGGCTTGAACTTAAGTTTACGGCCTAGGCGCACCGACAAGGCAGCGAGGTTAACCAACGTGGAGCTATGGAAGGCCTCGTTCACGCCGTAACCGAACGGACGGCGCTCACGGGAGGACAGGTCGAAATCGTCCTCCTGGCGCTCCGGAAGCGGGTATTCCATCGCCTTCCGAATGAGTTCCGGACGATCGGAGCGCAAGTTCGCGAAGAGCTTACCGTTTGGTCCTTCGATGAAAGGCTTCTCGCCCTTCTCGGCCAGTTCGGACTCGAGGATGATGCGGGTGCCATCAGCGTAAGTCATGGTAACGGTCTTCCAGACGCCGCACGCCACCGGATCCTGGGGCGGCGCATCGCAATCAACGGAAACGGGGAACTCGTTATCCTTGCCGATGAAATACTGCACGGGGTCCAAGAAGTGCTGGCCCATGTCGCCCAAGCCGCCTTGGTCGAAGTTCCAATAGCCACGGAAGGAGCCGTGACAGCGGTGCGGGTGATAGGGAATGATCGGCGAAGGGCCGCAGTACATATCCCAATCGAGGTTCGCAGGCACGGCCTGCGGCGTGAGGTTGGGCTTACCGGTCCAGAGATTTACCTTCCAAGCGATACCACCAACGCAAGCGAGGCGCACGGTGAGCGGGCCACCGAGGACGCCGCTGGCCACGACGCGACGAATCTCGCGAGCTGGGCCAACGCCATAGTAGTTGGTGGTATTAAGGCGGAACCAAGTGTTAATGCGAAAAGGGACGCCGGTCTCCTGCACGACCTTACGGAGGGCAAGGCCTTCGCCAATCGTGCGGGTCATGGGCTTCTCGCACCAGACGGCTTTACCGAGGCGGGCGGCCGAGGCGGCGATCACGCCGTGCCAGTGCGGCGGGGTGCAGACGTGGACGACGTCGGCATCGGCGAGGCCGATGATCTCCCGGAAGTCACGCGTGCTCTTAGGGGTACCGCCCCCAGCGGCCTTCACCTGATTAACGCGGTTGTTGGCATGGTTATCATCCACGTCGCAGACCGCGAGGATGCGGTTCGCGCCCTTCATGTGGTCGCCGAAGTGGGCACCGGAACCGGAGATGCCACCGCAACCGACGATGACGTGATTAAGCGTCTCGCTGGGGGGCACGAAACCGCGGCCCAAAACGTGGCGCGGAATGATGGTAAAGCCAGCGGCTGCAATGGCAGTATTCTGGAGGAAGGAACGACGGGGTAATCGCATAGTCGATGGGTAGGTGCTTTGAAGACCCCCTTCAACCCCTATAGTTCCCGCCGACCCAATAAAATAAGGTATATGACCCATACCGTTCGTAAGGAACGAAGGCGAACTTGCCTGAGGGCCTTGAATTAACCAGCGTGCGGCCATGCGCGTCTTCGCCTTCACCGACCCAGCCACTGGAGAAAGGGTTACGGCCGCGCAAGACGCTGCTGGGGTCTGGCGTGAAGCGATCATCAACACTGGCCACTTCGCCCTAACGGAACGCGTCGTCGACCACCGCCACCCTGCCCCTGGTGCGCCCTTCACGCCGCGGGCCATCTTCTGTGCGGGCGTCAACTACGCCGACCACGCTAAGGAGTTCGGCAGTAAGCAGCAGGCTCATCCGACTATCTTCATGAAGAACCCGGCGAGCGCCACGGGTGCTGGCACCGTGTTGCTACCGCGCTTTCTGCGGAGCGATGCCGTCGACTACGAAGCGGAGCTGGCCGTCGTCATCGGCCGCGACTGCCACAACGTCACGCCCGCCCAGGCCCTCGACTACGTACTCGCCTACACGTGCGCCAACGACGTGTCCGCCCGCGACTGGCAAAAGGAATGGGGCGGCGGACAATGGTGCCGCGGTAAGTCCTTCGACACCTTCTGCCCGCTCGGCCCTTGTTTGGTGACACCGGACGAAATCTCCGACCCGCAGCAGCTGCAGGTATCTTTCCGACTCAACGGTACGACGATGCAGTCGGCCGCGACCGCCACGATGCAGTTCTCCGTGGCCGATCTCATCGCTTTCTTAGCCGCGAGTTCCACCTTGCCTGCTGGCTCGGTCATCCTGACTGGCACACCCGCCGGTGTCGGCATGGCCCAGAAGCCCCCACGGTGGTTGCAGCCAGGCGACGTGATGGAAGTCGAAATCTCGGGTATCGGCGTACTCCGCAACGAAGTCGGCGAAGAGGCGTAAGTTAAAGCCGCTGGGTTTTGCCTTCAGGGAGTTTCCCACTAAATTAAAGACTGAAACGCTCATGCCTAGTTCGACCCTATCCTCGCCTGCGACCTGTCCGACTACTTGGTCGGCCACGCTTGCGCAGACGCTGGACGTACCATTCTACGAACGGACGGACTGGGCCGAGGCCTTGGCAAGCCCCGTGGTTAACTTGGCGGACCTGCCTCGCTTGAGTAAACAAGAGCTCCGCGAACACTCTCCCGTTGGCTTCCTGCCAAGAGGCTACTCGCTACCTAAGTTGGTCGCAGATGGCCTCATCGAAGAAGAAAGTACCTCGGGGACCTCGGGCGCCAGCGTCCACGTTATCTTCGGTCGCACCTGGTGGGCCGAACAGGAAGCCCGCGCCCTCCAGCAGAACCCCTTCATCCGGGCGCTCTTGGCCGCCGAGCCGGCCGCCCGCCGAGCCGTCTTCACGACGCCTGGCTGCAGTGGCGTCAGCTGTTTCGCTCGCTGGCTCAACGTCGAACAACGCACGCTCGGCTCGACGCTTTACGTCAACCAAGAGCGTATCCCCTTCAGCCTGCCGGACGCCAAACTCGCCAAGATGGCGGAAGAAACGGCCACGTGGGCGCCGGCGTTCCTCGACGTCGACCCCGTGCACGGGATGTGGTTCGCATTGTATTGTGAGCGGCATGGACTGCGCTTCCCGTCGCTCCGCTTCATTCTCACGAGTTACGAATATACCAGTGTGGTCCATCGTCGCATTATGGAACGTGTCTTCGGCGTACCGGTGATCAACCTCTACGGATCCAGCGAAACTGGACACCTGCTAATTGAAGCAGACGCGGGCACTTCCGTCCCAAGCACGCAGACCGCCACGCTGGAACTCGTCGACGGCGACAGCCGCGGTGTCGGCCAATTCTTGGTGACTACCCACACCAACCCGTACCTGCCACTCTTACGCTACGCCATCGGCGACTACGCCGAACAGACCAGCGGCGGGTAC
>CAIYAN010000268.1 GCA_903924185.1 uncultured Opitutia bacterium
CCACCTTTCCACTTTTGCACCGGCCTCCGGCCGATTTGCACTTTTGCACTTCGGTTTCCTCGTACCCTCCCGAGGCACCGCCCAGGCTTAAGCCGAGCAACCGCAGCCACCGTTACCGCAGCCGCCTTGCTTCTGCTGGGCAGCGGGCTCTTCAGCGGAGCAGCAACCAGCGCTCGAACCTTCCGTGGAGCAGCAACCGCCGCTGGAGGCTTCGCCTTCGGATGAGCAGCAACCACCTTCGGATTCGCCAGAGCCACAACCACCACCGCCACAGCAGCCACCTTCTTGGTGCGGATGGCCATGGGCGAGTTCCGTGAGTTCAGCGGCACGCACCGAAACAACTTTCACATCAAAGGTCAGCGTCTTGCCAGCGAGCTCATGGTTGCCGTCGAGGACAGCTTCCTGCTCGTCGACGTGACGGATGACGAGCACGCGCATGCCGAGATTGGTTTCGGCGTGGAAGCGCATCCCAATTTCCACTTTGTTCGCACCGAAGCGATCGATCGGAACGCGCTGGATCAGCTTGTCGCTGTATTCACCATACGCATCGACGGGCTGCACGACGACGACCTTAGTGTCGCCGGCGGTGAGGCCTTCGAGGCCTTGCTCCAGTCCCGGGATGATATTGCTGGCGCCATGGAGATACTCCATCGGGCCATGGCTGGTCGACGTGTCGAGCACGTTACCCTGGTCGTCCTTGAGGGTGTATTCGATGCCGACGACGGTTTCTTTGGAGACGCGCATGTGAGTGGGAAGAGCCGAGAAAAGTATCGGGCCCACCCACGGTGGCAAGGGGAACCCGCAGTTTTCGGGGCACCCGCCGCCGCCGGGGCTATCTAAACCTTGCCCTCTGGCGGGCCTTCGCTTCCCTCAATGTCCTGCTGTGTGGGGCCGTAGCTCAGTTGGTAGAGCGCGTCGTTCGCAATGACGAGGCCGTGAGTTCGAACCTCATCGGCTCCACCAGTAGGTTTGCGACGCTTACTCCGCCGTGTCTTCGAGCCGGCGGACGTGGGCGTTGATGGGATGGATTTCGCCCAGCGCTGCCCGGCTCGCCGCCCCGCCTAGCTCGCGCACGCGTTCGCCTTGCGGCCGGATGCGCGTCTCGTAACTTCCAATCGCGGCATCAAGGCTTTCGGCTGCACTCAGCAGACCCTTACGGACCTTGGCGAAATGCTCAGCGAACTTAACGAGGCGGTCAAAGAGTTCGGTGGCCTCGTCTGCAATCCGCCCAGCGTTTTCTGCCTGAGTGTGCTGCTGCCAGGCGAGGTTGATGGCTCCGAGGAAGCCCATCAGCGTCGCCGGTGTGGCGATCAGAATACCTTCGCGCGCGGCGGTGAGAATGAGGTCATTGTCGCCTTCGAGCGCGGTGCTCAAGAGGGACTCAGCTGGTAAGAATAGGATGACCTTGTCGTAGGGCGTAACGCCCTGCTTCGCCATGGCCGTCGGGTAATCCTTGGCCGCGAGGTCGCGAATCGTCTTGCGGAGTTTAACTGCGTGGGCCGCGACGAGTTCCCGCCGGTTCGGCGCGGCTTGGTCGGCGATGGCGACGTCGAACTCCGGCACCTTTGAGTCGATGATGATGCAGCGATTGCCGGGGAGTTTGACGATTAGGTCGGGGCGCGAGTCATCTTGCGAAACTTGTTCGCTAAAGTCGCAGTGCGGGCTGAGTCCGGCGGCTTCCACGACCCGGCGTAGGGTCTGCTCGCCCCACTTGCCACGATGCTGGGAGGATTTTAGGACCGAGGTGAAGTCAGTCGTGCTCGTGGCCAAGGCCGCCGTCGTCTCACTGATAGTTTTCATCTGCGCCCCCACGGCGGCCAAGGCATCACCTTGGTTCGTGAGGCTTTGCTGCATGGCTTCACGGTAGTTGCCGAGGGCCGTGTTAATCTGCGCGATCAGGGGTTCAACTTTGCTGGCCACTTCCTTGGTCACGTCAGGCGCCATCCCTTTGAGCACATCAGTGCTAGTTTTCTCAAAGGTGATGCGCAGGTCGACCAGTGCTTGATTGTAGCGGGCTTCGGCGGCTTCGAGCGCCTTCCGTTGGTCTTCGCGTAATTGCGCGACTGTCTGGTCGGTGCTGGCCTTCAACTCGGCCGCTTGCCGGGTGTGGCGGGCTTCCGCGTCGGCCAGATGCATCACCGCTGATTGCTTGGCGGATTCGGCACCGGAAACGCGGGAGAGGGCGTCGGTCTTGGCGTTGCGTTCGCGCTCGGCCGTCGCATTGGCAGCGGCGAGTTGTTGGCGAACGTCGTCTAAGAGGAGGGTGTTGCTTGCTTCGCTGCCGGTGGCTCCCGGATTCTTTCGGAAGAAGGCTACGTAGGTCACAAGGCCCAGGACAGCGAGGAGGAGGGCAGGGGTCAGATAATCCATAAGTTCTAGAAAGGCTACTCTACCCGCGGAGGCGCGCTCCGCAACCCCATCACCGCGGGTCGCTGTCGATGGCCATGGCGTTCCCGACATTCCAAGCGGCTTCGTAGGCGGCGATGTAGTCGGCCGAGGACCAAGCAGGTTCGGCGGGTTCGCCCCCGAGGCCCGCCAGAAATCCGTAACGAATGCCGTGGGCAATCCGTCGGCGCCGCGGGTTGAGCCGCTTGGTCACCCATTGGTCAGCGAAGAGGGTACGCTCGTTAGGTTCGGTTGAGAAAACGGAACGACCGACCTGCCAGGCGACAATCGAGGCATGGAGGACGTCGGAGATGCTGCGGTTTTGCAGGAAGGGGCAGGGACCCCCAGCGCGGCCTTGCTCAATGTGCTTCCGGATCTCCAAGGCTAGGGCGACTTGCCAGCGTTCATCCATCGTCAGGAGGCCGAAGTCGAACTCGGGGTCGTCGGCCGCCGTATCCTTTAACTCGGCCCGGGCATAGGCCCGCCATTTAGCCAGCCAAGCTTCCCACGCGTCGGTGCCGCGACGCGGGGGCTTTCCAAGCCATTCGGGGAGATCTTCGCGCATAGGGTGCCTAAACCCAGATAAGAGGGTTTAAAGGCGGTTTGTCCACTAAAAAGGGTGAAATAATGTTCACCTTTCTGCCTGTGGGGGGCTGTCGGCAGGCTTATCCTCGGTCGCCCCCTAAACATTCCACCAAAAACCACCTTTTCCATCGAACTATTCTGCTCCGTTGGTGTTAATCCCTTCACCCCCTCCTCCTGTGAATTGCCCTTCCACCTTTTCCCCGCAGCGGTCGCTCTCCCCGTTGTTCCTCCTCGCGGCCGTCAGCCTCGCCTTAACCCCCGTCGGCTTTGCCCAGACGGCGGCTCCTGCCGCCCCTGCGGTGGCTGCCCCCGCGGCGCCTGCCGTGATCGTCGGCACCGTCGCCGCGACGCCCGTGCCTGCCCTGAGCGGTACCGATAAGGTCGGCCCCATGGTCCTCCGCGATGAGACCATCGGCCAAGTGCTCGAACTGCTCCAGCGCTGGACCGGCAAGACAGTCCTCCGCCCGCAAGCACTCCCCGCTAGCCTCTACACCCTCTCGCTCCCGGCCACCGCCACGCGCAATGACGCGCTCCTGGCCATCGAGACCCTGCTCACCTTGAACGGCGTCGCCGTCATCCAACAGGGTGACAAGTTCCTTAAGGTCGTCCCGAACAACGTCGCGAAGTCGGAGTCCCCAACGCTGCTCAGCGAGAGCACGCTTTTGCTCCCCGCCAGCGGTCGCGTGGCTTCCAAAATCTTCCTGCTCAAGCACGCCAACGGCCAAGAGGTCGTCACGCAAATCCAAGGGATGCTTAACAGCACGCTCGGCACGCCGCCGGTCTTCTTCGGTCGGAATAACGCAATTTTGGTCACCGACTCGATCATGAACCTGCAGAAGATTGAGACCCTGCTCGCGCAGCTCGATCGCCCGCAGCTCGATGTCATCGCGACCAAGTTGTACAACCTGAAGCACGCCTTGGCCACCGATATGGTGAACAAGCTGACGGCCCTCCTCCGTGCGCCCGCCGCCAATGGCGCCGCGCCTTTCCGCCTTTCGACGGGCACGAGCTTCACCGCCGATGAGCGCACCAACCGCGTCATCGTCATGGGCTCGGCCGATCAACACCCGTTCTTCGATAAGTTAATCGAATCCCTCGACGCGACTTCGGACCCCAATACGAAGACCGACGTGGTCTTCCTCCGTCACGCCAACGCCACCGAGACTGCCTCGCTGCTCACGCAACTGATCACCGGCCAGACGCGCGCCGCTTCGACCGCTAATGGCGGCCGGGCCACCACCGGTACGAACCGTGTGACCACGCCCGTCGCTCCGGTCGCCGCCACGGGCGCCGCCGCC